>JAWOHJ010000266.1:0-2665 GCA_046485225.1 Lutibacter sp.
TTTAGCGAATATTCCATCTTGTTGAAAACGGCGCAATTGGATTGGAAAGTTGCTGAAGGCGTAAAATTAAGTATGGGAATGATTGGCATGAGACAATTTAATGACCAAGAAGATTTTTGGAATTACCGCTATATTTTTAAATCGTTTCAAGATGAACACAGTTACGGACCAAGTGCTGATTTGGGTGTAAATGCTGAATTTAAGGTAACCAAAACCCTAAAAGCGAATTTTGTGGTTTCCAATGGTGAAGGTTATAAAAAATTACAGGATGAAGACGGAAACCAGAAATTTGGCGGAAGTTTGGTTTATGAACCCGTAAAAGGTTTGACCACAAAAATTTATATGGACAGTCAAGCAGTTACCGATTCAAAAGCAATTACTTCATTGGCCTTGTTCGCTGGATATAAAGCAACTGATTGGCGATTGGGAGCGGAATACAACAAATTAAATAACGGCAAAAAATATTCGAGCGCGGCTGTTGGCCATGAATTGAATGGCTTGTCGTTTTACACAACCTACGTCATCAACAAAAAGTTTGAGGTTTTTGGCCGTTATGACCAACTTAGCTCCAATACTTTATCTGGCGAAACAATTGCTTGGAATGATGAAAATGATGGAAGCCAAGTGATTGCAGGAATTCAATATGCGCCTGTTAAAGGCCTTAAATTCTCTTTGAATTACCAAGGCTTTAGTTTTGATAATGCTGCTTTAGATGCAAAATCACTGGTGTTTTTAAATGCTGAATTTAAATTATAAATCATTTAATATAAAGTAAATAATAGGATACAAATAATTTTTAGTTAACCTAAACTTAACAATCAACTCAGTCCTTTGCAAAACAAATTAAAAACGACAAAAATGAAAAAATTAGTAATTATGATGTCCTTAGCTTTAGTAATTGGAGCTTGCGGAAACAAAACAGAAAAAAAAGACGGTGGCACTGATGCCGCAAAATTAACAGGAAGCATCAGCATTGATGGTTCTAGCACTGTTTTCCCGATAACGGAAGCAGTGGCAGAAGAATTTAGAGCAATCCAGCCAGACGTACAAGTAACCATTGGTGTTTCAGGAACCGGTGGTGGTTTTCAAAAATTCTCCAGAGGAGAAACTAACATTTCAAATGCTTCACGTTTGATAAAAGATAGTGAAATAGAAGCTTGTGCGGAAAACAACATCACTTATATAGGATTGGAAATTGCGTTCGACGGAATGGCCATCGTTGTGCATCCAGAAAATACTTGGGTAGACAGTTTTACTGTAGAAGAATTAAAGAAAATTTGGGAGCCTGCAGCCCAAGGAAAAATAAAAAGATGGAATCAAATTCGTCCGGAATGGCCTAATGAAGAATTGCATTTATTTGGTGCAGGAACTGCCTCGGGAACTTTCGATTACTTTACAGAAGTCATTAATGGAAAAAGCGGATCAAGCAGAGGTGATTATACCGCAAGTGAAGACGACCATGTGTTGGTTCAGGGAATTTCTGGAGATAAATATGCTTTAGGATACTTTGGATTGGCTTACTATGAGGAAAGCAAAGACAAATTAAAATTAATTGGTGTACATAACGAAACAGAAGTGGTGTTACCATCATTGGAAACAGTAAGCAATGGAACCTACAGTCCTTTATCAAGACCTATGTTTATTTATGTAAACAGCACTTCCATAAAACATCCTGAAGTGGTTGAGTTTGTTAATTTCTACCTTGATAATACCTCAGAATTGTCGGAAGATGTAGGATACGTTGCCATACCTAAGGCGCTTATCGCAAAACAAAAAGAAAATTTTAAAGCATTTGTTGAAAAAAACAAATAAACAAAAGTTCAATATAGCGAAATCAGATGTACCTTACATCTGATTTTGTTTTAAATAAAATTTAATACGTAAAATCAAAGAATTAATCATTGAAAAATCACTTTTATTAAGTGCATTAGTCACAATTGCGGTGACCATTGGCATTATTTTAGTGCTTGCCATTGAAGCTTTTCTATTCTTTAAAGATGTCTCTATTTTCGATTTTTTCACTGATACGCAATGGACACCTTTATTTACCAAAAAACATTACGGGATTCTCCCATTGCTTTCCGGCACACTGCTTACCACCTTTATTGCAATTTCGGTAGCATTGCCCATAGGCTTGTCCATCAGTATATATTTAAGTGAGTACGCCCCAAGAAGTTTTAGAAAAACAATAAAACCATTACTAGAACTTTTGGCGGCAGTGCCAACGGTTGTTTATGGTTTTTTCGCTTTGGTGGTGGTAACGCCATTTCTACAGCAATTTATCCCAGGTTTATCGGGATTTAACTCACTTTCTGCTGGTATTGTGATGGGAATTATGATTATACCTTTTGTGTCTTCCTTAAGTGAAGACGCTTTGTATGCCGTGCCAAAAGCATTGAGGGAAGCCTCTTACGGAATGGGTGCTACCCGCCTCCAAACTGCTTTTAAAGTGATGGTTCCGGCAGCATCTTCAGGTATTATTGTATCTATTATTTTGGCTATTTCAAGAGCCATAGGCGAAACCATGATTGTGGCTATTGCCGCAGGCCAGCAACCAAGGCTCACTTTAGACCCAACCGTTCCTGTGGAAACTATAACCGCTTACATTGTTCAGGTAAGTTTGGGTGATGTTCCGCACGGATCCATAGAATACAGAACAATTTTT
>JAWOHJ010000298.1:0-3099 GCA_046485225.1 Lutibacter sp.
GACCCATAATTATTCGAACAATTCGTTATTGTGGTGGGTAAACCGAATGTGTGCTGGTAAGTTCGCACCAGATGATCACTGGATGCCTTTGAGGCTGCATATGGAGAGTTTGGGGAATAAGGAGTTTCTTCAGTAAATGCGGGAGCATTCAATTTTAGCATTCCAAACACTTCATCGGTTGAAACATGGTGAAAGCGTTTGCCTTCATATCCACCATTGTTTTTCCAATATTGTCTGGCAACTTCAAGTAAGTTGTAGGTGCCAACAATATTTGTTTGTACAAAAGCACCTGGTCCTTCAATGGAACGATCTACATGAGATTCCGCTGCGAAATGAACTATTGTGTCAATTTGGTTTTCACTAAAGATTTTTTCTACCAATTCTTTATCACAAATATCGCCTTTGACAAATGAATATTTTTCCTTTGAAATATCCGATAGATTCTCTAGATGACCAGCATATGTTAATAAATCTAAATTCACAATGTTCCACGTCGGTTCATGTTTAATTACATAATGTATAAAATTAGAGCCAATAAAGCCAGCACCGCCTGTAACTAATAAATTCTTAGGTTCATTCATAAATTTCTGCATCCTTATACAATTTTCCTTGACTATCTTTTTCTGACAAAATCGGTTGTTCTCCATCAGGTATAGGCCAATTAATACCCAAATCAGGGTCATTCCAAATGATAGTCCTCTCGTATTCAGGGCTATAAATATTGGTTGTGAAATATTCCACTTCAGCCCAATCACTCAACACATAAAAACCGTGTGCAAATCCTGGGGGTATCCAAAGTTCATCTTTATTTTCTTCTGAAAGAACTACACTTTCCCACTTTCCAAAGGTTGGGGACGTTTTCCGAAGATCTACAGCAACATCAAATACCTGTCCTCTGAGCACCCTAACCAGCTTCCCCTGACTATTTTTTATTTGGTAATGTAATCCTCTTAAAATATTTTTCTTAGACCCGGATTGGTTTTGTTGGAATATTTCAATATCAATACCCATTTCAAAAAACTTAGCTTTATGAAAACTTTCAAAAAAGAACCCTCGGTCATCAGAAAAAATTTTTGGTTTGATTAATAATAGACCATTTACTTTAAATTTTTCAAATTCCATTCTTCCTCTTATTTTTGTTGGTCTTGTCTATAAAGATTTATTGCCTCTTCAGGTTTTCCAATGTATTTCATCTCACCATGATCCAACCAACTGACTCTGGAACATTGTTCCTGTATCGTCCGCATACTGTGTGCAACGATTACAATTGTTGTGCCACTATTCTTGAATAAACTTATTCGGTCAAAGCACTTTTGTTGGAATCCTTCATCTCCAACTGCCAAAATTTCATCGACTAAAAGAATATCCGGTCTGGAAGCAGTGGCAACTGCAAAACCTAAACGCGCCCACATTCCTGAAGAATAGGTTCTTATTGGAGCATCAATAAATTCTCTCAATTCAGAAAAGTCAACGATGTCATCAAATTTACTTTTCATTTCATCCCGACTAAAACCAAGCAAAGCCCCATTAAGGAAAATATTTTCTCGCCCCGATAATTCCGTATGAAAACCTGCTCCCAACTCGAGAAGGGGTGATACGCTACCATGGATTTCAATTCTCCCTTTTGAAGGAGGTAACACCCTGGCGAAGAGTTTCAACATTGTGCTCTTACCAGCTCCATTGTGCCCAATAACTCCAAAAACCTCTCCTTGGTTAATCTCAATATTTACATTTTTTAATGCGAAAAATTTTCTATGTTTTACTTTTCCTTGAACTTTTCGAATAATATATTCTTTTAAGGTACCAATTCTTTCTGATGGTATCCGATATTCAACTGCGACATTTTCTAGTTTAATTTTAAAACTCATACAAAACCTTATATTCTATATGCAAATTCATCAGATCGATACGAAAAAAAGAACCATCCGACAACAAAAAAAACAATCGCAATAATTGCAGGAAACAAAAATTCTTCAAGATAAGGTAACCTACCATAAAATATCGGTATTCTGAATAGTTTAACCAATCCATACATAGGATTGAAAGTTGAAATTATGAAATGAATATTTTCCGGTAAAATCTCTTCCGGATAAATAATTGGTGTTAAATACATCCAGGCTGTTAAAATAATTTGATACATCTCTGCAACATCAGGAAAATATACTGCAAGAGTTGAAAGAATTAAGCCAAACCCTAATGAAAAAAGGGCTAATAATAACAGGGGAATAGGAAGAAACAATATAGAAATCCTAATTGGAACTTGTAATACCAACATCACAATTAACAATGGAATAATGGTTAATACTGTGTTAACTAGTCCTGTTCCTATTGCCGCTAATGCAAACGATGTACGAGGCATATAAATCCTCTTTAAAAGACCCCCACCCCAGACCAAATTTACCATGCTTGCATAAGTTGTTTGGGAAAAAAAATTCCATGCCATTAGTCCGCTTAACACATAAGCAGGATACCCCTCTGTCATTTTAAAAACTTGAGAAAAAGCGATCGATAGAACAATCATTGTTCCCAATGGATTTAGCATTGTCCAGCCAACACCCAAAAATGATCGTTTATATCTTGTAACGATATCTCTTCTCAATAATTGAGAAATTAAATACCGGTAATGATATGCCTGTCTCAATTCCTCAAATGGTTTTGCTGTTTTATTTTTTGCATCATAAATATATATATTTCTATTGTTTGACAATTATCACCTTCGAGTAAATTATTTAACCACGGATGACTTTATAATTGTTTGGGATTCCGGAATATAAATAAAATCTCCCAACAAGTATCTTCCATATTTGGATTGATTCCACCTACCAATTATAAAGACTTCCAGGTCATTTGGAAAGTTGCTTGGAGGTGCTTCTAATTCCATTGAAACCCCAGTTATGTTTGGGGATACAATCATAAAACCAAGATTTCCATGATCTTGTGCAAGCAGCCATTCAATATTAAATCCAGATTCACCCTCTCCCTCATAGAAATAACGTGGGTAAAATGCTTTTGTATGGATAAAAACTACATCAGGCTTACTGGAGATTTCCTCAAACATCTCTGCATCAATCACCCCATTACTTGTTTCCATTATATGGA
>JAWOHJ010000358.1:0-8085 GCA_046485225.1 Lutibacter sp.
ACAAACGACAAAGCAGGTTCTGTTTGGAATTTATTGCGTTGGGTAAATACCCGCACCATTAAAGAAACTTTTGTGCCGCCAACAGATTACAGATATCCGTTTTTAAAAGAAAGCACTATTGAAACTGTGGAAAAAGAAGTGGAAACTGCCCTAGAAAAATTGAAGCTATTTGGGAAAGATTTATCAGAAAAATTCAATAAATAATAAAAATTGTTTAAAATAAAAACGCGCCAATCGGCGCGTTTTTTATGCAATAAATTCAATAATTGTGGTTTAATTCTAATAAGTAAAGTAATTTATATCTGATCATTTTGTGCCCGTCTTTTCGGTGGGCGTTCCCCTGCGGGTCAGGCTTTCGCTACTCGCTTTTTTTAGTTGCAAAAAAGCAACAAAAAAATAGCTCAAACAGGCCGCTCTATCCTTAACGCAAATTGATTTACGTCCTGATAGCTATCGGAATTAAGATTTTTGATTTAAGATTTTTAAAATATCGATGCAAAATTCGTCAATCGTAAACCTTGCCTGCTGGCAGGTCTAAAATTTACTTCGCTCTTCGCGGTTAAGTACTAATTTTGTTTTTATAAATTTTTATCCGCCGGTAAGTTTGTCGGCACCCGCCAATAATCCGTTTAATTCTTGTGGATTATGTATTAAAATTGGGATGTGTTGCGGACATATATAAAATTCACTTTCCTGATAATAGAATTTTGTTACAGGAACTTCCGTTGATGGTTTTTTACAAACTAAACATGCTTTATCTTGACTCATAATTTTTACGATTTAATATCAGACAAATTTACCTTTTATTATTTTGTTAAACCATAACATAAATCATATTTATTTCTTTTTTAAAGGAATATGCACCACTTTTTTGGTTTCAAAAAAATCTTCTTCAAAATAGTGGGTCAAATCAAACAGCTTTGCATTTGGGAAATGTTGTAATTCTTCGGTTAAATCTCCTCCTTTTAAATACAGGATGCCGTTTTTCAATTCGTGTTGCTGTTTTTTGGCAATCTTGGCTTTAGTCCATTTCACAAAATCGTCCATATTGGTAACTGCACGGCTTACAATAAAATCGAATTCACCTTTCACTTCTTCGGCCCTGATGGCTTCGGCTTTTACATTTTTTAAATCCAAAGCTGCAGCAACTTCTTTCACCACTTTAATTTTTTTTCCGATGGAATCCACCAAATAAAAATGTGTTTCCGGAAACAATATGGCCAATGGAATTCCCGGAAATCCGCCACCTGTTCCCACATCCAAAATTTGGGCTCCGGGCTTGAAAAGCTGAACTTTCGCAATTCCCAAGGAATGCAATACGTGGTGAATGTGCAATGCTTCAATGTCTTTTCTTGAAATAACGTTGATTTGCGCATTCCAAAAAGCATATAATTCGGCTAATTGTGAAAATTGGGCCCTTTGATTTTCCGATAAATCGGGGAAATATTTTAAAATGATGTCCATATATTTGCATTATTGTGAGCACAAAATTACGGTTTCCTAAATTAAATTAACATCTTTTGAAAAAATGTTATATTTTTCACAAAAGTTATTTAACGAAACATGAATGGCGTAATTTTGGCGCTTTAATGGCTATATTTATACATATAAATTTTTATGACAAATAATACCATAAGCTTTTCTAGAACAGACAAAGCAATTTTTTTCAAGACATTAAATAAAAGGGTTAACGCTTATTTTAAGGAAAATGGGCTAAAACGCACCGGCAATTGGAAATTATATTCCAAGGCCATCATCATGTTCAGCATATTTTTAGTGCCTTTGGTTTTAATTTTAACCATTTCCATGCCTCAATGGGTGTTGCTTATATTGACCGTTGTGATTGGGATTGGTATGGCAGGTGTTGGGATGAACGTGATGCACGACAGCAATCATGAATCTTTTTCGAGCAAAAAATGGGTAAATAAAATCATGGGAAGCAGTATGTACATTTTGGCAGGAAATGTGTATAACTGGAAAGTGCAGCACAATGTTTTGCACCATACATTTACAAATATTCCCGGATATGATGAAGATATTGATGCAGGCAGAATTATCCGTTTCAACAAAAATTCAAAATGGTTGAAAATACATCAATTTCAAAAATATTATTCCTTCTTTTTATACGGGTTGTTAACCATTAATTGGGCCATCACCACCGATTTTAGACAAATGCGCAAGTATTTGAAACGCAAACTTTCTTATGGCAAATTTCCAAATCCGGCTACAGAATGGACTACCTTAATTGTGACCAAATTGCTTTATTATTTCCTTTGGATTGTTTTGCCTTTGTTGGTTTTGGACATTGCCTGGTGGAAAGTGTTGATAGGGTTTTTTGTAATGCATTATACCGCGGGAATCATTTTAAGCATTGTATTTCAACTGGCACATATTGTTCCAATGGCAGAAATGCCTTTGCCTGATAAAGAAGGTAATTTGGAACATACCTGGGCGGTGCATCAATTATACACCACAACCAATTTTGCGCCGAACAATAAATTTATTTCCTGGTACACTGGCGGATTGAATCATCAGGTTGAACACCATATTTTCCCGCATATTTCCCATATTCATTATGGAAAGATTGCAAAAATTGTAAAAGAAACGGCATTGGAATATGATTTGCCGTACAACGAATATAAAACATTTACAAAGGCAATTGCCGAACATTTTAATCAATTAAAAACGTTGGGCGCAAAGCCGGCGTACGCATAAATTTTTCGATATGACCAACCAACTTTCCGACAGAATTAACAACTTACCGGTTTCAGAAACTTTAGCCATGGCCGCAAAAGCCAGAGAACTAAAAGAACAGGGAAAAGACATTATCAGTTTAAGTTTGGGAGAACCCGACTTTAACACACCCGATTTTATTAAAGAAGCCGCCATTCAGGCGATTCACGACAATTACAGCTCTTATAGTCCGGTTGATGGTTATGTGGATTTAAAAAAGGCGATTTGCGAAAAATTTAAACGCGACAACAATTTAACGTACCAACTTAATCAAATTGTGGTTTCAACGGGGGCAAAACAATCTATTGCCAATGTGGCTATGGTATTGTTAAATCCGGGTGATGAGGTGTTGTTGCCTGCACCATATTGGGTAAGTTATTCGGCCATTTCCATTTTGGCAGAAGCCACTTATGTTGAAATTCCTTCCACTGTTGAAACGGATTTTAAAATTACGCCTGCGCAGCTGGAAGCCGCCATTACGCCAAAAACAAAAATGATATTTTTCAACTCGCCAAATAACCCAAGCGGCACAATTTATAGTGAAGCGGAATACAGGGCTTTTGCGGAAGTACTGGAAAAACATCCAAATATTTTCATTCTTTCCGATGAAATTTATGAACACATCAATTATGGGGAAGCTAATTTTAGTTTTGCTGCCATTCCAAGTATGTACGACAGAACCATCACCGTGAATGGCGTTGCGAAAGCATTTGCAATGACAGGCTGGAGAATAGGTTATATTGGCGCACCGGAATGGATTGCGAAAGCGTGTACAAAAATGCAGGGACAAATTACCTCTGGAGCCAATAGCATTGCACAGCGTGCAACCATTGCCGCATTGCAGGCGCCGGTTTCCAAAATAAAATATATGGTTGATGAATTTCACAACCGCAGAGATATTGTGATTGATTTGATTAGAGAAATTGAAGGTTTTAAATTAAATGTTCCCGGAGGCGCTTTTTATGTTTTTCCTGATGTATCGGATTTCTTTGGAAAAGAAATTAAAGGGTATAAAATTGAAAATGCAGCCGATTTTTCTATGTTTTTACTGGCAGAAGCAAACGTAGCGACTGTAACGGGTGATGCTTTTGGTGCACCAACTTGCATTAGAATTTCTTATGCCGCTTCGGAAGAGAATTTGCGTGAAGCAATTAAAAGAATTAAACAAGCGTTAAGTTAACATTACAAAGTCATGCTGAATTTATTTCAGCATCTTTCCAATTGATTTTGAATCATCTTAAAAAACCGGGCAATTTGCCCGGTTTTTTTATTGAATGCAAACAATTGGTTTACGGGAATATTTTAAACAATAATTTTTTAAATCTTAATCACGATAGCTATCGGGACGTAATTCAAGGCGTTAAGGATAGAACGGTTTGTTTGAGCTCTTTTTTTGTTGCTTTTCGCAACTAAAAAAAAGCGAGTAGTGATAGCCTGACCCGCAGGGGAACGCCCATCAAAAAGTGGGGGCAGATCTAAAAAATATTAATGTACCAGCGCAGTATCAGAACTTTTAAACACCCAAAATTTTTGTCCCATAAAACTAAATGAGGCGCTGAGACCAGATGCGCCCACAAAGGCAATGACGTACTTGAAAGGCAAATCGACAAAATTTCTATATTGGTGCAAAACATACAATAAAGCCGAATTGGAGGCCACATTTATAAGCAATGCGATGCCGTATAAAACCATAAATTTCACCAATCTTTTTTTGGATTTGTCTTTTTTCTTCCAGGTCCAAAATTTATTAAAAAAATATGTCACCGTCATTCCGCACATAAACGAGATACTTTTTGCCAAAGCTTCGTTACCAATGGATTGGGACAATTTTTCGGGAAAGATATTAAGCAAGATAAAATAGCTCAAAAAATCGACCGAAACGGCTAAAAGACCAATGAGCGTGAATTTAACCAGTTGCTTTTTTAAAGGAGAAATTTCTTTTAAATTCATCTGTTTAAATTTTATTTTTTAGCGGTAACAGATGCTGCCTGCCTGCCGGACAGGCAGGTTCATCATTAAACATTACTTTAAGAGTCAAAATTTGTAAGGCTCGTTTCATCTGTTTTGTTGCTGATTCCAGGCTATTTAGGCAGCCGGTTAACCCTTTTTATTTGTGAGGTTTGCTTTTTAAAGCGGTAAATTTTTTGTAAAGATATTTAATCAATTTGTTTTACGAATTATTCATGGTCATCTTTTTTAAAGATGTTTCCTATGCCTCGGCCAATTTTTTGTGCGGCTTCAATTCCTTTGCGTAATGGCTCGGGCGTAATGTCATCGTAACGTTCTGTGCTGTAAAATTGATTGTATTGCAGTGGATAAATAATGATTCTGCTGTTTGTTTCAAAATGTTTTTCGAGTTTAGTTGGAAGATTTTCGAGTACGTTCATATGAGAAGCTGCGCCCTTTCTTGCACATACCAGCACTATCAAATCATCTTGATTGAAGACTTTTGACAACACAAAAAAGTCGTCCCATTCTTCAAACAGATAAGGGACAATTGATGCGGTTAACTTTACTTTTTTCATCAGTTTAGCTACTGAATTTTTAGTTGTTTCGTTACAGCATAGTAAGATAGGAATACTTAGCTCTTGTGCCAGTTTCGACATTTTTGTGAACCACTGTTCAAATCCGTTTTCATGTTCAGCCAATGGCGGGATTACCATGGTAACACGTTTGTGTAATATCAAAGGTTTTTCAAAATGGCAAATAAAAGTGGTTTTATCGGTATTGTCTAAAATATTGTCCACTTTTTCGCCAATTAATTTATCTATTAAAGCGGCACGGCGTGGCCAACCCAAAATAATAATATCGGCCATAATTTCCCTTGCAATACGCGCTATACCGCTTGCCCGGTTATGGTCTATGGTGGTAATAATATTCACTTTTGTTTCCGATGCTGAAGCTTGTTTCACAAAGGCTTCGAGTTTGGTTCTTGCCCTCATAATGTTTATTTCCGCTTCGTCATTATTGGAAACTACGGAAAGAATGGATATAGGATTGGCAGATTTTTTATCCCTGATGAAAATAGAAAATTCAAGGAGTTTTTCTATGCTTTCAATATTGGCGATTGGAATTAATATATGTTCATCGCTATATTCATTTCCTTTTTTCAGTTCAGTCGGATCATCATCCATTTCAATGACAATTTTCTTGGCAGCTTTTTCCGTTGCAAAAGTTGCCACAATGCAGGTGACCAAGATAAGAATGATGGTTCCGTTAAGGATGTTTTCGTCTAAAATTTCGGCTTTGTAACCTACCAATATAATAGCAAGCGTTGCAGCTGCGTGTGAACTACTGAGGCCAAATATGAGTTGGCGTTGAGCAGTGGTATAACTAAAAACAAGTTGCGTAAACAAAGCGGCAAGCCATTTTCCGAATAATGCGACAACTGTAAGCGTTGCTGCCACAATGATGGCTATTGGGCCTTTTGTGAGGACACTTACGTCGACAATCATTCCAACAGAGATTAGAAAAAATGGGATGAATAATGAGTTGCCTATAAACTCAATTCTGTTCATCAATGCAGAAGATTGCGGAATTAGTTTGTTGAGGGCTAAACCAGCAACGAAAGCACCAATAATTGGTTCAACACCGGCAACTTCCGCTAAAAATGCCGCAAAGAAAACAACGGCCAGCACAAAAATGTAATGCGAATGTTTTTCACTTTCCAGTTTACTGAAAAACCATTCCGCTATTTTCGGAATCACCAAAAACATAATGGCAGAAAAAATGGTTAGGGAAATTCCCAATTTAATCCAAAAGTCCTGATTTAAATTTCCTTCGCTATTGCCAATGATTACGGCTAATATAATAAGTACGGCGGTATCTGTAAGGATGGTTCCGCCAACAGTAATGGCAACAGCCTGATTTTTGGAAACCCCTAGTTTGCTAACAATGGGATAGGCTACAAGCGTATGTGTTGCAAACATACTCGCTGTAAGCAAACTGGCATTAAAGTCGTATCCCAGAAAATAAAAACAAACAGGAAAGCCAATGGTCAATGGAATTATGAAGGTGAAAAATCCAAATAAAAGACTTTTGTTTCTGTTCGCTTTAAATTGGTTCATATCCAATTCCAGTCCTGCAATAAACATAATATAGAGCAAACCTATGGTTGAAAATAAGTCGACTGCTGAATTTTTTTCCAGAATATTTAAACCGTATGGGCCAATGATAACCCCTGAAATAATTAAGCCAATAATTCCCGGAATATTTAATTTTCTGAGAAGAATAGGTGAGAGCAGAATAATAAGGAGGATTAGAGAAAATATCAACACCGGATTTCCCAGTGGCAATTCAAATTCGTGCATCAAATGTTCAAAAAAATCGGTCATTTGCTCTTCTTGTTGTTTTCTCCTTAAAAAAGACTTTAATTGATGGTAAATATAATAGAATTATGGGGAATATAAATATTTTTGAAGAAATGCCCCAATTTTTTTTTAGATTGTTTTAGCGTTATTAAGTTCAATTTTCATCATAATGTCGGTTTGCGGATCGTTGCCTAACATAAAAATATGTTTGCTGAAGGCTTTCAAACCATTTTTTTCATAAAATTTTATGGCGCGCAAATTTTCTTCCCAAACGCCTAACCAAACATAATTGACCGCTGATTTTTTTGCGATTTCAAGTGTTTTTTCAAAAAGCAGTTGTCCAATTTTTTGGCCCTGAAATTCTTTGAGCACATAAATACGCTCCAATTCAAGCGCTTGTGGGTCTTGTAATTCCGTCTGCGCATCCCCAAAATTGATTTTTAAATAACCAACGGTTTGCTTGTTTAAATTTGCCAAATAAAATTGGGAGTTTGTGTTGTTTACTTCACTCAATATTTTTTCAAAAGTGTATGCTTCCGATGCATATTGAAGCATATTTTCTTCGGAATTGTTTTCGGTAAATTTTTCAAAAAAAGTTTGTCTGCCAATATTTAGGAGCAGCTTAGCATCTTTATGGGTTGCTTTTCTAATTTCAAGGTTTTTCATTTACCGTAAGGTTTTTCATTTAGCATTTTTTCAGGAAAAACTTTCAAAAATTAGTTTTGGTTTATTTGCCATAAACCAACTGAAACTTGGCTAAGGAAATCATAGCTGCATTTTTAAGCGCAACGGTATCTTTTTCTACGGAATAATTATCGGCCGTTTCTAAAACTTGGAGGAAGGCTTGCTCCAGATCCCTGGATCTATCTCTGGGAAGCAGACAACACTCAACTGGAAAGTCCAAGATGGTCGCCAAAAACGTCCTTGACCGTCTCTGCGACGAGTTCGGCCAGGAGAGGGAGCACATCGTGGCCCTCCTCGACCTCCTGGCCGGCGGCGCGGCCCCTCTTTTCATCGCCCGCTACCGAAAGGAAGCGATCGG
>JAWOHJ010000186.1:0-3092 GCA_046485225.1 Lutibacter sp.
AATATTCCTGTTGGCAATTATACGCTAGAAATTCAGTTTGAAGGCTACGAAACGCAAGATTTTCCTATCAACATTCTTGAAACTTTATCTTATAATTTAGGTACAATTTATTTGCAAAAATCGATTGATGAAACTGTTGAGTTAAGTTTGATTGTTTTAACCGATGAGGATTTGTTGGATGAAGAAGGAAAAACCTCCGATTATATTGCCGGATTGTTTCAATCTTCTAAAGATGCCTATTTGCAGGCCGCAGCGTTCAATTTCAGTCAGGCCTGGTTTAAAGTTCGCGGCTACGATTCCAGCTACGGAACCATTGCCATCAACGGCATAGAAATGAACAAATTGTACGACAGCCGTCCACAATGGAGCAATTGGGGCGGATTGAACGATGCCTTCAGAAATCAGGAATTTTCCAACGGTATTGCTGCTTCGGATTATGCTTTTGGCGGTATTTTAGGTTCCATAAATTTCAGCACCAGGGCTTCGGATTATCAGGCGGTAAAAAAAGTTTCCCTTTCTTCAACCAATAAAAGTTATACTGGTCGAGCGATGGCAACTTACGCATCGGGATGGAACAAAAAAGACTGGGCTTTTGTGGTTTCGGCTTCACGCAGAATGGCGCAGGAAAGCTATATCGAAGGCACTTCATACAACGCCTGGTCGGGTTTTTTGGCCGTGGAAAAAAGATTAACCAAAAACCACAGTTTAAATTTTACGGCTTTTGCAGCACCCAACAAACGCGGAAAATCTTCCCCAAACACCCAGGAAGTTTACGATTTAAAAGGCTATCAATACAACGCATATTGGGGCAATCAGGAAGGCGACAAGCGAAACTCAAGAATCAAGGAAATTTTTGAGCCGGTTTTGATGCTGAGCCATTTTTATGAAAGGGAAAATACAACGATAAAATCAACATTGGCTTATCAGTTCGGGCATATAGGCAACAGCCGATTGGGTTATTTTAACGCACTAAATCCGGATCCTACCTATTGGAAATATTTGCCGAGCAATTTTTTGAGATTTCCGGACAATCCAGATTATACGAATGCGTATTTAACTGAACAGGAATTTTTGAAAAACGGACAAATAAAATGGAATGAATTGTACCAGGCCAATGCCGACAATGGCAATTCCTTGTATTATTTGTATGAAGACCTGGTTGATGACACGCAATTTTCTGCAAATTCGCTCATCAATGCAAAATTTAACGACAATATGAACTTCAACGGAGGCATTTCCATCAAAAATTTAAAATCTAAAAATTATGCAAATATGCTCGATTTATTGGGCGGAAACGGTTTTATGGATTTAGACCAATATGCTTTGGGCGATGCGCAGCAAAATGACTTAAACAATCCGAACAGAACGGTTGGTGAAGGTGAATTATTTCAATACAATTACACCATCAATGCTTTTACGGCGAGCGCTTTCGGGCAAGTTCAGGGAACTCAAAACAACTTCGATTATTTTGTGGGAATGAGTGCAAAAAACACCAATTACCAGCGGGATGGATTGTTTAAAAACGGCACTTATTTTGAAAATTCCTTCGGAAAAGGGGAACAACAAAATTTTATGGATTTTGGCCTGAAAGCCGGCGCCACTTATAAAATCACCGGGCGACATTTGGTAACGCTAAACGGCGCCTACGCCACCAATGCTCCCACCATAAAAACCGCATTCTCCAATTCACGGGTCAATAACAGCATCACGCCCGATTTATCGAGCGAAAAAATGATGACCGGCGATTTAAGTTATGTTTTTCGTACGCCAAAAATTCAATCCAGATTAACGGCTTATTACACAAATTTTAGTGACGCCATAGAGACTTCCTTCTTTTTTGCGGAAGGTTTGTTAGGCGACCAGGCCGATTTTGTGAACGAAATTATTACGGGTGTCGACAAAACGAATATGGGTGCGGAATTAAGTTTTGAATATCAGGTTTTACCCACCGTAAAACTGCTGGCTGCCGGTTCTGTAGGGCAATTCACGTACAGCAACAATCCGCAATTGTACCTGATTTCCGAAAGTTTTACCGATTTAAACAGCAATTTTGGGACGGCTTATTTAAAAAATTATCATACTTCCGGAACGCCGCAACGCGCCTATTCTTTCACTTTTGAATACCGTGACCCGGCCTATTGGTTTTTCCAGATAAATGCCAATTACTTAACCAACAATTACCTGGATATTTCTCCTTTATTGCGAACCAATAATTTTTATCTGGATTCCGATGGTGTGCCTTTTTTGGATGATGAAACCGGTGTGCAGGTGACCCAGGAACAGGTTGACCATTTATTGAAACAGGAAAAATTTGATCCCACTTTTTTGGTGAATGCCGTTGGCGGAAAATCGTGGAAAATTGATGATTATTATCTCGGGTTTTTTATGGGCATCAACAATATTTTGGGTGAATTGTTTAAAACCGGCGGATTTGAGCAATCCAGAAAATCCAATTATCCTGAATTAAAACAAGACAAACAACTGGAAAAACCCATTTTCGGACCAAAATATTGGTACGGCGGAAAAACCTCCTATTACCTTAATTTATATGTAAGATTTTAAAAATTAAAGCTATGAAAAATAAAAAAACATTAAAAACAGCCCAATTCTTTATATTAATTTTCTTTTTTGCCGGCTGTGTTAAAGACGCAGATTTTGAAACACCAAATGTGGATTGCACCGAACCGCAACTTATAGCAACCACCACGATTCAACAGGTAAAAGATATGTACAAATTTGGCGGCGGCAGTATTATTGAAACCGATGTAATTATGGAAGGTTATGTAGTTTCCAGCGACAAATCGGGGAATATTTACAAGTCAATTTCCATTCAGGACAAACCCGACAATCCGACGGCTGGCATCAAAATTTCCATCAACCAAACCAACATTTATACCCGATACAATGTGGGGCGAAAAATTTATGTAAAATTGAAAGGCCTCGCGGTTGGCTACAGTTTCGGAAGCGTGCAAATAGGTGTGGCAACCGGAGATGGTTTGGCTGGTATTCTGGGCTCGGAACTCGACAAATATATTGTGCGTTCCTGCGAAGTTACCGAAATAATTCCCAAAAAAGTCGCCATTGCCGACTTG
>JAWOHJ010000020.1:0-2839 GCA_046485225.1 Lutibacter sp.
AATAATTTGCTTTGAGTTCGCACTGCATTTTGCCGTGTAGAAATTTTTATTTTCTTCAATTGTGGTGTTTAACCTGCCTTCAAATTTTAACTCATCTGCTTTTAAATATTTCAGTTTGATGAGTTTTTTAAAATGATTTGGCAAATCAGCATAGGAAAACTCATTATGTTCCAATCCGTTTTCATCAATAATTTGAAGTGCTTTTTCCCCAATCCTTAAAAAATCGGCTTCAAGTTGTTTGTTTTCTTTTTGAAGTTTTTCCTTCAAAAGCGAAAATTCATCAATAGAAATTTTTTGAAGCGATTTTAAATTGACGGCATCGGTTTCATTCAAAATAATTTTAGCGAATGATTTTAGCTCCAGCGAAATGTCCCAGGCTTTATCATCATCCATTTTTTGCAGCGAATAATTCACCAGCAAATCGGTCAATTTTTTGTCGCTGCCAATTTTAGAAATCACTAAGTCAACTGCTTCATTTAACAAACTTTCGGCATCCATTTCAACTTCAAAATTTAATGGAAGGTGCAAATCGTAAGCAAAAGTTCGTATTAATTTGTGGGTAAAACTGTCTATGGTCATAATGCCAAATGCCGAATAATTTTGCAATATGGCGCTTAATATAGCTTTCGACCTGCTGAAAATAACGGCTTCGGTTAAATTGGTTTCTTCGCAAATTACCAATAGCATATCGTTTTTTTCTGATTTTGAAAAAGTGTACAAATTTTCAATTACACGGGCTTTCATTTCACCGGCGGCCTTATTGGTAAAGGTTACCGCCAAAATTTGTTGAAATTTGTAGGTATTGTCGCTTGTTAAAAGAATTTTTAGATATTCTTTAACCAAAGTGAATGTTTTTCCGCTGCCTGCGGATGCACTATAGACTTGAAATGAAGTTGATTTTTGCATTCATAGAAATTATGATGCAAGTTAATAAATTATAAGGATTTTAAATTACAAATTTACCCTAGTCCCTCCAATTAAAACTTGGGTTACTGTTTAGTTTAAAAATCAATCCCGCGCTGTGTTGAAAGTAATCAGTACCAAATGATTTTATCCCATGATTGTAATCTGATTGAAAATTGAAACCTAAATTATCAGTTATCCAGGCATTAAAACCAAAACCTGAAGCGATATTGGCATTGGAATTATCTCCTATTTTGACATATCCGCCACCAACAAGCAAAAATGGATCGAACCATTTTGTTTCTCCCAATAAATGATTCAAGTCGTATTTTATTTTTGCATCAACCGCAGTAAAATTATCACTTGATAAAGCACCTCCTTTGATGTAATAATATCCTTTTTCAATTTTATTTGCAGACAAAGAAAGTTGTAAAGAAAAGCCTTTATCCAAATATCTTCCTGCTGAAACTTTAATGAAAGCACCCGACATATTTAAGTCGTTAAGACCTTTGTTAAAATAATCTTCAATCGTTTCTTTAATTGTGCCGGAATTTCTGATGTCAACAATATTTACCCCAACACCAACAATCCATTTAGCTTCCTCATTCTGTGAAAAAACGGAATTATTGATTAAAAAAGTGAAGAAAAAAAGCAAAATTGTTTTCTGTAATAAGTTGATGTTCATAAGTTTTCAGGAAAAATAAGCTCGCGCCTAATGAATGCCAAAGGTAGACATACTCATTGATATAATTCCCTTTAAATAAAAAAACAGGTTAAAAAAATGGTGTTTTTAAATTCTATTCACCCTTTTTATGGCTTTTGAAAAATCTTCTAAATCATTATTGTTTAGAATTAAATGAATGGATTCGTTGGTTACTTTTTCGGCATTGTCCAAAGGAAAACCAAGTCCGATTACCATTTTTTTTAACACACCCGCTTCTTCTTTTGAAGCTTCGCCATCAGCAAAAACCATCGTTGCCAAATCATACAAATGCTCAATGCGTTCATCATAATTATGAGGCGCGGTTTGAGAATAATCATTTGGATTTTCGATTATTTCCTTATATTTTTCATCTAAAATGTGAAATCTTCTTGCGAGTCTTTTCAATAATTTTTCTTCGTCAACTGTGATTATGTCATCTGCCAAAGCCAATCGTACAATACTTGCAAAATGCTCGATGTTTCTTTTTTGTTCCCCGCTTAAATTATAATCCGATAATGCCATTTTTCTAATTTTTACCGCAAATATAATTAAACCTATAAAATATTCATTGTATAAAAAGTTAAGATTCGTGTTTTATCGGATTCACTTTTTTAATCACTTGTTTAAAATCTTCAACATCGGGTTCTTTCAAAAAGAATTTAATGGCTTCTTTTACAACTTCCCTGACATTTTCAACCGGGAAACCCAATCCCAAAGCAATTTTGTCCATAGTTGTGGTTTTATCTATGGTCGGATTTTTGTCCAAAAACAACATTTTGGTTAAATCATACAAGCGTTCTATGCGCTCATCATAGCTATCGGGTGAAATTGCCTCAAAATTGGAGGGTTTTTTCAAAATGGCATCAAATTCACTTTTGGTGATGTCTAATTTGTTTGCCAATCTTTCCAATAATTTAAATTCAGCATCGTTAATTCTGTTATCATGCAGCGCTAATTTTACAATAGAAGCAAAATGCCCTTTGTTTTGCTCATGCAATCTGGTTTGGTATAAATCTGAAATTGACATAATGTTTCTTTTTTTTATTTATCACCAATAAATTTAATAATTTTTACTGAATTTTTCCTCGTTTTTTTTAAAATGCTACCTTTGGCAAAATTTGCAAATTTGAGCAAACAAGCTATTGTTAATATTTACGGACAAATTGTTGAAGAAAAACAGTTGGTTCAGTTACTTTTAAAGGAGCATCACCATTTTCAAATTTCGAATTTGGT
>JAWOHJ010000192.1:0-7007 GCA_046485225.1 Lutibacter sp.
AACTCAGCGGCACGTTTTTCTTTCTCTTTATTTTGAAAAGCCAGTTCTTCATTGGCAATTACCAACTCTGCTGCCCGTTTCCCTTTTACTTCATTTTGATAAGCAAGTTCACTGTTTGCAATTACCAATTCGGCAGCCCTTTTTTCCTTTTCATTGTTTTGAAAGGCCAATTCTTTATTTGCCACACTTAATTCTTGCGCACGTTTTTCTTTTTCAACGTTTTGAAAGGCCAATTCTTCATTGGCAATCACCAACTCAGCCGCACGTTTTTCTTTTTCATCGTTTTGAAACGCCAATTCTTCATTGGCAATTACCAATTCAGCAGCACGTTTTTCTTTTACTTCATTTTGAAAAGCCAATTCTTCGTTGGCAATCACCAATTCAGCAGCCCTTTTTTCTTTTTCATCGTTTTGGAAGGCCAATTCTTTGTTGGCTAAAACCAATTCTTCTGCACGTTTTCCCTTCTCATCATTTTGGAAGGCTAATTCTTTATTTGCAATAATTAACTCATCTGCCCGTTTTCCCTTTTCATCATTTTGAAACGCCAATTCTTCATTTGCTATCGCCAACTCATCTGCCCGTTTTTCTTTTTCCTCATTTTGAAACGCTAATTCCTTGTTGGCAATAATCAACTCATCTGCTCGTTTTCCTTTTTCATCGTTTTGAAAAGCCAATTCTTCGTTGGCAATCCCTAATTCTTTTGAACGTTTTTCTTTCTCAACATTTTGAAAGGCTAATTCTTCGTTGGCTATTACCAACTCATCTGCTCGTTTTCCTTTCTCCTCATTTTGAAACGCTAATTCTTTGTTGGCCTTTCTTAAATCCTTAGCCCATTTTTGAGCGGTAACATCTCTTGCAGCAGCAAAAACGCCTATAACTTTTCCTTCATCATCTTTATAAACGGAAGCATTGTAAGACACATCGGTTAAATTTCCATTTTTATGTTTTATGGTAAGCGGGTAATCTACCACAAAACCATTTTTAAAGACCTGCAGATAACCTTCCTGGGCTTTTATTGGGTCTGTAAAATAATCTGAGAAGTTGGTATTTATTAAGTTTTTTCTTGTGATGCCGGTAACTTTTATGGAGGCTTCGTTAACGTCTGTTATTTTTCCTTCCAAACTAATGGTAACAAATGGATCTAGACTCGCTTCTATTAAGCTTCTAGAGTATTGGGAGTTTTTTATTAGTTTTGATTCCATTTATGTTATCGTAGCTTTACTATAGTAAGTAATTTTAATTTTTGTTGTTTGCACCTGACTCATCGCTAATTTGGTTTCCAATTTCTTCAATCGGACTTCTTCTTTTATCTTTTAATTGTTTAAAATGTGAAGGAGAGAGGCCTGTAACTTTTTTAAATTGATTGGACAAATGTGCCACACTGCTGTAGTTCATTTTCCAGGCAATTTCGGTAATGTTTAATTCACCATAATTAATTAATTCTTTAATGCGTTCAATTTTATGCACAATTATAAACTGCTCAATGGTGGTTCCTTGCACTTCTGAAAATAAATTTGCCAAATAAGTGTAATCATGATTTAATTTTTCACTTAAATAGTCGGAAAAATTTACTTTGATGGTTTCTTCCGAATAATGAACCATTTCAATGATCACATTTTTTATTTTTTCAATCAGCATTGCTCTTTTGTCATCCATCAATTCGAGACCTGAGTTGAATAATTCCAGCTTTAGCTTTGCTCGTTGCTCCTCAGTTATGTTTTCCATAATGTCAACTTCACCTAAATCAACCACAACAAAATGAAGTTTTAGCTTTCTTAAAGCATCTTTTACAGCCATTTTACAACGGTTGCTTACCATGTATTTGATATATAACTTCACAATTCTAATTTTTTTTTCAAATGTACGCTAAACGCTGAAAATAAAGTCGTTTAAAGTCTTTATAAGTAAAAAAAATCTTGTATTCTGCTACTTTTTAACTTGAAACTTTTATTGAATTTAAAATAATTTAATTATTTTCATTTTTTTTTGGTTCACAAATGTTTGTAATACACCAAAACAGGTAAATATTTACCTGTTCTATTATTGCTGCACTTTGAAACAATACCAATTCCAATGATTAATTAAGAGACATTGGCGTTTATTTTTTCGGGGAATTTTCATTTAAATAAACGCCTTTATCTCTCTATTTTTACAATCAATCAAAAAGTTACAAAAAATTATCAAAATTGTAAAATAATGCTTTGGGGCAGATTGTATTCTATGCCAAGACTTTATTTGTAAAGGAGTCTTTATGCACCATTAAACGTATTGAACTAATTAAATGCTAATTTTGTTTGAATCTCATAGGGGTTTCTAAGAAACATACTATCAATACAGCTGCCAATTCCTTATAGTTGTGCAGACTAATGTTTTTTACCTTTTTTATTACCGTTGTTAGATTTATGGTTTCCGTTATTTGCTTTTGATTTATAGTCTCCGTTTCCAGGTCTGTTACCAATACTTTTTTGCGGTGCGCCACGATATCCTTTTGCATATTTAATTTTATGTTGTTTATAAAAAGTATATGGTGCGTTTCCGCGATAATCTGTCATGACTACTTTATAGCCATTGTATAAATCATAATTTCTGTACTGCGTTGGAAGCGTTTTTCTATGAACCCAAGAATTTCCTGAATAATAAATAAACCTTGATGTTTGAACATCATAATAGGAATTAACATCGGGAAGATAATAGTAACGAACGTTAGAAAACCCTGAAGGTCCCCATTGTGGCGGTGAACCAATGTTTACCGTAATTTGAGACTGTGATTCGTTTGCAAAAATCAATCCAATTCCTAATAGTATATATTTTATGGCTTTCATCTTTGTGTTTTAAATCATTGCGCGCTCTTAAAAGAGTTTTACAAAGTTGCGCACTATAAAACACATATATGTTACATAACTTTAGACAAAAATTGCATAATTCACACATTTTTTGTTGAAACGAATATGGTAGATTTATTTATTAATTTACTGACTTTAAACTGCGCTCAGGGCGACAATTGTTCATTGTTGAATAACAGCCAACTGAGACTGAACACTGAAGACTTTTATAATATTGAAACGTTGATGTATTATTTGTTTATTCATTGAATAAATAATCCCTAAATCACACTCAAAAATTATTTAATCTTTTTCTCTTTTCGAGATTCTTTAATCGACTTAATTTCCCGCCATAACGGCACCGAACCAATCACATATTTGAATGTTTTTTGTGGTTTTTCCGTTTTGAACTTTAAAAATAAGTAATGAGTGATCTTTGCAGTCAACGGTCAATCCGCAAGGAACTGCGTGGGTGTAACCGCCACTTGTTATTGTTGATTTTTCGTTAGCGTCGGTTGCATCTTTCTGAACTGTGTAAGCAAACGCAATATAATTTCCCGCAGGAATATTTTTAAATTTAAAAGGCTTCTGATTTTCCTTAATGTCCAAAGAATATATTTTGCTGGTCTCCTTGTTTTTTAGATAAACATTCATCGCCGGAATATATTCCGAAGGATAACACACGGTTCCTTTTACGGTGCCGCTCGTGCTGCCGCAACTTGTCAATAAAATTGATGATAAAAACAAAAGTACAAGTAGATTTTTCATGTTCAAGGTCTTAATATAATTATTTTATTAAGGCGCCACTCCATTAATCGCGTCCTAAATTTTATGCTAAATTATGTCAAAAAAAGACAATTAACTTTAATTATTTAAAAAAAAGCAGGTAAAATGTTTTTTGATACATTGAAATTTCTCGATTAAATTTTTCCTCTTAATTTAAGATCTAAATTGATAGATATTAGTTTTTAAAGAATCATAAAATGACCATTCTCATTGTTACTTAGTTTTATAAATGCCAACTTTAGGGGTAACTATATGATTTTAAATTTTTTTAAGTATGATCGCTGTCAAAAAACATGGCGTTATTCTGGAGAAAACAGATCACAGTTTTGAAAATGAAGGTGTTTTTAATCCGGGAATTTATCAGGACGGAAATACAGTTCATATGTTTTATCGTGCCGTGCGCCAAGGGAATTTTTCAAGTGTTGGTTATTGCAGGTTAAATGGTCCTTTAACTGTTGTAGAAAGGGCAAAAGAACCCATTTTTTATAAAGAAAAAAGTTATGAGTTTCAAGGTGTTGAAGACCCGAGAATTACAAAAATTGAAGATACTTTTTATATGTCTTATGCGGCCTATGACGGCATAAACGTATTTGGCGCTTATGCCACTTCAAAAGATTTAAAACATTTTGAACGACAAGGTGTTATCACACCAAAATTTACTTTTGAGGAATATGCAGAACTTATAGAGAAAAACCAGGGTAAAATTAGTGATGATCACTTCACGTTTTTCAATCTTTTTATGCGCTTTAAATTAGGAGATTTAATGCATGACAAAATTTATGTATGGGATAAAAACCTGGTCTTTTTTCCAAAAAAAATAAATGGAAAATTAGCTGCTTTACATCGGCTTTATCCTTCCATTCAAATGCTGTATTTTAACGACCCGGCTGAACTGACTATTAAGTTTTGGAAGGATTATGTCTCAAATTTGTACAAACACGTTATTTTATTTCCGAAGGGAATTCATGAAAGCAGCCACATTGGCGCCGGTTGTCCGCCTATTGAAACGGAAGAAGGCTGGTTACTGATTTATCATTCGGCCGAATACACGCCAAGTGGCTTAATTTATAATGCCAATGCAGCTTTGTTTGATCTTGAAAATCCTAAAAAATTAATAGGCCGGCTTAAAGAACCTTTGTTTTCGCCAACAGAAATTTGGGAAAAAGAAGGCTATGTAAAAAATGTGGTTTTCCCTACCGGAACGGCCATTTTTAATGAAGATATCTATATTTATTATGGCGCGGCAGATTCTAGGGTGGCGGTGGCATCGGTAAATATGAATGCATTGTTGGAGCAACTTAAAATAAACTAAAGGAAATAAAAATTCTGTAAAAATTGAGAAAATGAAAACAAGTAAAAATGGGTACATCAGAGAATTACGAGATGCAAACAACAATCTGTTAAAAGAGGTAAAAGTGAAAGGTTCGTTATATAGGTACAATCCAAAATACAAGACCTATAACAATGTTATTGGAAATGAACTATTGCATGAATCAAGTCTTGAAATAGCCGATATAAAAATTGTTTAGTGCTGTATAGTGCTTTTTATAAATTATTTGGAGTGTTGCATTCAATTTTTGTAGCTTGGGTTGCAGTAGCCAATTAACTTTGAGTGGTTTATCAGGTGTTTTAAAATGTTCCATTAACCAATAAATTGAAATTTTACCGCGCTGATTTTTATCAGTTTAAAAAAATATTTAAGTTGATAATGCTCATTGTGGTTGTAATATTTTAACTGCAAATTTGAGATTATAGAACAAAACATACCATTATGACACAAATTACCAAACATGGCATTATTTTAGAAAAAACGGACAACCATTTTGAGAACTTTGGTGTGTTAAATCCAGCGATTTATCAAGAAGACAAAACGGTACACATGTTTTATCGGGCAATACGAGACGACTATTTTTCCAGTATTGGCCATTGTGTTTTGGATGGGCCGTTAAAGGTTATAAAACGGGGTGAAGAACCTGTGTTTTTTCCTAAGGAAAGTTATGAATTTAAAGGTGTTGAAGATCCCAGAATCACAAAAATTGAAGACACTTTTTATTTGTCGTATGCAGCTTGTGACGGAATCAATGTTTTTGGCGCTTTAGCAACCTCAAAAGATTTATTTCATTGGGAGCGTAAAGGCATTATAACGCCAAAACTTACTTTTGAGGAGTTTGCTAAACTTATTCTGCCTATATGTCGCAAAATTAGTCCTGACCACCGTATTTTTTACATGAATTTTTTGCGGTACAGGCTTAAAAATTTGTTGAAAGGAAAAGTGTATGTTTGGGATAAAAACGTGGTGTTTTTTCCAAGGAAGATTAATGGAAAATATTACTTTTTGCATAGGCTGTTTCCATCTATCCAAATAGTGCATTTTAACGATTTTTCAGAATTGACCAAAGAATTTTGGAAAGATTATGTCTCAAAATTGCACAAGCATATTGTAATGGCACCGCATTATCAACATGAAGACAATAGGATTGGAGCCGGCTGTCCGCCAATTGAAACAGAACACGGATGGTTGCTTATTTACTATTCGGCCCAAAATACTCCACGCGGTCTTGTTTATCACGTATGCGCTGCATTGTTTGATCTAGAAGATCCATCAAAATTGATTGCCCGTCTTAAAAAGCCGTTATTTTCACCTACAGAACCTTATGAATTGGAAGGTCACTTTTCCAATATGATTTATCCAACTGGCGCTGCCATTTTTGATGGAGAACTTTATGTGTATTATGGCACAGCCAACAACAGTATTGCAGCCGCTTCAATAAATTTGAAAGACCTTTTAGACAAATTATTACACATAAAAACGGAAATGGCAGCTGTAACGGAAATAAACATTAAAGTATAAATTAATTATTTGAATTCGCAACCTAATCAATATAAAATTTGCGAACTTTAATAATCCTTAATTAACATTGTTGTTTTGTCTTTAAATTTAAATAGCTTTCTAATTTTAGTACCAATTTTGTTTTTTATTTTACGAAATTCATAAGAAGCCAAATTAAAGCAGCACGTTAATTTTTTTGGGCACTTATTGATTTATATCAGTTACAAGAATCAGTAAAATTGACAATGCTCATTGTCATTATCGTCTTAAAATCTCAAATTTATAGTCTCAAAGAGAAATTATTAAATGAAAACAGTATGGTATCTGTTACAAAACATGGTATTATTTTAGACAAAACAGAAAACGTTTTTGAAAATTTAGGGGTTCTAAATCCGGCTGTTTATCAGGAAGGAAATACCGTGCATGTGTTGTATCGTGCAGCCAGGGAAGGAAATTTTTCAAGTGTGGGTTATAGTAAACTTGAAGGACCTTTAAAAGTTATTGAGCGTTATAATGAACCGGTTTTTTATCCAAAGGAAAGTCATGAATTTCAAGGCATTGAAGATCCT
>JAWOHJ010000109.1:0-6777 GCA_046485225.1 Lutibacter sp.
TTAACAACAAATTTATTAATAATAAAAAAAAATATTATTTATTTTCATCAAATACCTTAATTTCTTCAATTTCAGTAATTTTAGTGGCCTTATATAAAGCGCCTCCGCCAATACCTGCTATCTTTTTGGCAATATCTTCCTGACTTATTTTATTTTCGTCAAAAGTGAATTTTCCTGCATTGTCTTCAAAAATTACTTTTGAGTAGGTGACGCCTTCAGTTTTTGACAATTTCGACTCAATTATTTTTGCACAGCCTATTTCACAAGTCATTCCTTCAATTTCAACTTCAATGGTTTTATAATTGGCGGCTACTTCTTGTTTTTCAATTCCGGATTTGTCATTGGAAACTTCTTTTTTCGCATCATTACAGGAAAAAAAAACAAAAGCTATTGATAAAATATACATTGCTTTTTTCATAAATGGTTTCTTTTTAATTGATTTGCAAAGTTAAAACTAATAAATTTAAATCCGAATAATTAAGCGATTTTTGTATTTTATTTATTGAATGGGAAACAGGAAATTACGTTGGATTTACCTAATAATTCTTTCATTGATTTGGGGAAGTTCCTTTATTTTAATGAAAAAAGCTTTGATCGGATTAACACCGATCCAAGTTGGAGCATTGAGAATTTTAATCACCGCTGTTTTTTTGTTGCTTATTGGGTTTAACCGATTGCTTAAAATAGAAAGTCGGCATTGGAAGTATTTAACTTTAAATGCAATGTTGGGCTCTTTTTTTCCTGTATTTTTATTTTCTTTTGCGCTTCATAAAATAGACAGCTCAATCGCTTCCATTTTAAATGCTTTAACACCGCTAAACACTTTACTTTTTGGTGCAATGGTATTTGGGTTTACATTTAAACAAAGACAGCTTATAGGTGTGTTAATTGGGTTTACAGGAACAGCAATGTTAATTTTGGAGGGCGCCCAAATTCATCGGGAACAAGAATACTTGTATATGGGTTTTGTGATCATTGCTTCCATAGGTTATGCCTTTAATGTGAATCTCATCAAAAAATATTTACATGACCTAGACGCTTTAAGCATCACCGCAGGGATTTTTGCAATTTTAATTGTTCCTGCTTTCATAGTGTTATGGTTCTCTGGCTTTTTTCAAACTGCTGAAATAAATGACGTTACAACATCTTCATTGATTTATGTGTCAATATTGGCGGTGGTTGGCACCGGAATCGCAACCATTATGTTTAACCGTTTAATCCAATTGTCGACTCCGGTATTTTCAGCTTCCGTAACCTATTTAATTCCAGTTGTAGCCATCACTTTGGGAATTTTGGATGGAGAGAAAATTTCATTTTTGCAATTCTTTTCTGGTTTTGTGATTTTGGCTGGTGTTTATCTGGCCAATAAAGCCAAATAAAAAACGGCCCAATTTCTTGAGCCGTTTTTAAAATCAATTTAAAATTTTATTTATAGAAAATCAGCTTCAGTAACGCCTTCATTTACTTTTGCACCAATTAATTTAAATTCAACTGTTTGAGGTCCCATACTTCCTGTTTTTGTGCCAGGGAACTTAATTCCGTTAAACTCTTGGTAATTGCTGAAAGTTGCTTCCTGATTTTGAGTTTGGCCTTGCATTGTGATTACTTGCAATTCCTTCACCTTTAATCCGCTTGCAACATCAAAATAAACGAAAGATGAAACAATTTCACCTTTGGTTGAAATTACATACGCATCTTTACCGTCAACAATTTCGATACCCGTAAGTTTAGAATTTTCGTTGTTTAACAAGCCCATTTCTAAAAATGTTCCGATGGTGTAAGTCATTTCACCGGCCATTGGTGCTGGTAACGGTTGTTTGTTCATAAACACGCCATCTTTAGACATTACAATTTTAGCAACAACATTTCCGCCCATACTGGTTTCATTGGCATATTTTTCTGATGTTCTTTTTTCGGTGGTTGATATTACGCTTCCCATTGCGCTTGCTTCATAAGTAGCCGAAGTGCTTTTTAACGCTTTTACTTTAGCGGCACCGCCTATGGCATTAAAGAAATTATCCAAAACTGTTAATTTGGTTACACCGCTTGGAATTGGTTTTGTCATTTCCGGTTTTGAAGCGACATTTGATTCCTTATCAAAATAATTGATGGCGTAAGGCAATTTTTCAAGATTTGGCAAAGCATCCAACGCTTTTCCAACAATCACGATTCTTGCATTGTCTGTGCTAAAATATTTTTGGGCAACGCGCTGAACATCATCAACCGTTACCGCATTTATTTTTTGCAAGTAAGTTTCGTAGAAATTTTCAGGTAATTTTTTAGTGACAATGTTTAAGGCATAACTGGCTACAGTTGAAGGGTTTTCAAGTGCCATCACAAAACTTCCAATATACGCAGCTTTTGCATTTTTCAATTCTTCATCAGTAACTTTAGTGTCTCTAAAAGTTTTGATCTCTTTCATAAATTCAACCACAGCACTGTCTGTAACCATATTTCTTACAGAAGCTGCAGATTTAAAAGTGGCAGAAGTTCTTTCGTCGTTTCCAATTCTTGAATAGGCGCCGTAAGTATAACCTTTGTCTTCTCTTAAATTTAGGAATAAACGACCTTCACCGCCTCCGCCAAAAATTCTATTGGCCAATAAAGCTGCAAAATAATCGGGATTGCCCATTTTTAAATCTACCGTATTAATAACTGAAATATCCGATTGTACTGCATTTGGCATATCAATAAAGTTAATTTCAGTTTTGGCAACATCCGCAACTTTAGGAATTTCATAAGCCGGCATCGTTCCTTTTTTCCAATTGTTGAAATGTTTGGTAACCTGCGCTTTCACATCTTTAAAAGTAACATCACCAACAATAACCAAATAGGCATTGTTTGGTTTGAAATAAGTGGCATAAAAACTTTGCACATCAGCCAACGTTACATTTTTGGCGGTAGTTTCAGTTTCAAATTCTCCATAAGGATGATTTTTTCCGTAAACTAAAGCGTTTTGAGCTTTTGAGGCAATAGCAGCTACACTGTTTTCTCCTGATTTAATTCCTTCAAGCAATTGCGCTTGTTGTTTTTCAAATTCTTCTTGCGTGAATAGCGGATTTTGAACAGCATCGGCTGTTAATTCCAAAATTCTTGGAAAAAATTTAGACAAGGTGTTGAAACTTGCACTTTGGCTTCCAATATTAAAGTTGGCGCCTAAAAAATCAATTTCTTCAACAAAAGCGTCTTTTGACATTGTTTTGGTTCCATTTCCCATCATTCCTCCGGCAATACTTGTCAATCCGGCTTTTTCTCCTTCAAAAATAGGTCCGTTATCTAAAATTAAGGTGGCGGAAACTTTTGGTAATTTATGATTTTCAACAACCATAACTTTTAACCCGTTTTTAAGTTCAAAAGTTTGCGGTTTGCCTAAATTAATGACAGGTGCAGGACCAGCTTTTGGTTGTTGTGATCTGTCTATTTGTGCGGTTACTCCTAACGAAATAAGAAATAAGGCGATTAAGGTGGTTATTTTGGTTCTCATATTATTTTTCATCTTTTTATTATTCAATTTCCTTTTTTAGATAATCCATTTCAACGCGGCTGTTTTTGTTCAGATATTCATTGGCTACACGTTTAATGTCTTCTCTGGTTATGGAGCGGTAAATGTTAATTTCATCATTAATTAAATTTGTATTACCTTTTAGCATATAATTTGATGCTAAAGTATTGGCAATATTTTGAATGCCGGAGTTTGAATTCACAAAATTGTTTTCAAATTTATTTTGTAATTTTTGAAACTCTTTTTCTGAAATTAATTCTGTTTGCAGTTTGGTGATTTCTGCGTCCATTTCAACCCCTAAATCATCTAAAGTTGTTGTGCCCATTGGCAGTGCGCCCATAATATAAACACCATAGTCTTCTTGTGAATCATTAAATGCCAAAACCTGAAGCGCTTTTTTCTCTTCAACCAACGTTTTGTATAATCTGGCGCTTTTTCCACTTGTTAAAATAGAAGAAACCATATCTAAAGTATAAGAATCTTTGTCTTTATTCGATGGCGTTCTGTAAATAAACAGTTTAACAGGAATTTGGATGTTTGAATCATATTCGATAACCTTAGTGCTTTCAGTGATTGGAGCTTCTTTTACAGTTACTCTTTCAACTTTTTCTCCTTTAGGAATATCACCAAAATAATTTTCAATCATTTTTTTTGTGGCTTCTGTGTCAAAATCGCCGGCAACCACTAATACAGCATTGTTAGGTGCATAGAATTTTTTATGAAAATCCAAAAACTCCTGTAATTTGGCAGCATCTAAATCTTCCATGCTTCCGATAACGGAATTTTTGTAAGGATGATTTTTAAACACATGCTGATTAATTCCTGTACGATAACTAATTTTACCGTAAGGTGCATTGTCAATTCTGGCGCGTTTTTCTTCTTTTATTACTTCGTTTTGTGTGTCAACGCCAACTTGGTTAATCACAGGGTGCAACATACGTTCAGACTCTAACCACAAACCCAATTCCAAATTGTTGGAAGGAAAAGTTTCATAATAAAAAGTTCGGTCTTGCGTAGTATTTGCATTGTTTGTTCCGCCATTGGCAGATACAATTTTAAAAAACTCGCCTTTAGGAATATTTTTGGTCCCTTCAAACAATAAATGTTCAAAAAAGTGCGCGAATCCAGTACGCCCTTCTACTTCATCTTTGGCGCCCACGTGGTACATTACAGAGGTGCTAATAATAGGTGCAGAATTGTCTTTGTGTAAAATAACGTGCAGGCCGTTACTTAATTCATACTCTTCAAATGTTACTTTTTGAGCAAACATGTTAACACTTAAAAATAGCGCTAAAGAGCTTAAATAGATAATTTTTCTCATAGGTATTAATGGTTTAATTAAATTAATATGGCGTATAGGACGCATTTGTTATTTGGTTGTTACAATTTTGAAGAGGAAATAGCGAATTCATTTTGTGGATATTTCATAGCAAATTGAGTTTCAAAGTTATCATTTTTTTTTAAAAAAGTGAAGAATACTTTAAAAATTAACCAAATCTTAATAAATTCATAATTATCTATTTCAAATTATTCATTTTAATTCAGGTTGCGTTAATGATTGCAACGAAAATCCTTTTTTGAGGTTTTTAGCCGAAAAAAAGATTGCAGTGTAAAGCACGCCCGCCTTTTCGGCGGGAACGCCAAAAATAGTATAGGGACGGATTAATGCAATTTTAAAATTTATTCCCAAATTCTAAAACATATTTTAAAAAGCTTAAGATGAGCAATTTATTTGAAGTAAATTTGTTTTGCAGAAATAAGAAAAAAGACATATATTTGCACCCGCCTAAGTAGAAAAGGCAATCAATTTAATTAATAAAGCGAATAAAAACAAAGCTTATGTACGCAATTGTAGAGATAGCAGGGCAGCAGTTTAAAGTAGCAAAAGACCAAAAAGTTTACGTACACCGTTTACAAGAAGAAGAAGGAGCAAGTATTTCTTTTGACAAAATTCTTCTTATAGGCGATAATGGTACTATAACAGTTGGCGCCCCAGCTATAGATGGAGCCGAAGTAACGGCCAAAATTTTAGGTCACCTTCAAGGTGATAAAGTAATCGTTTTCAAAAAGAAACGTAGAAAAGGATTCAGAAAAAAGAATGGTCATCGCCAACTTTTAACTGAAATTCAGGTTGAAGGTATTTTTGCAAGTGGCGAAACTAAAAAAGCTGCTAAAAAAGAAACGCCTAAAGCTAAAGTAGAAGCAGTAAAAGAAACTGTTGCTGTTGATTTAGAATCAATGACTGTTGCTGAATTAAAAGCTTTGGCTAAAGAAAAAGGTATTGAAGGATACACTTCTTTGAAAAAAGCAGAATTAATTGAAGCATTAACTAAATAAGAACCAAAATTTTAAAACCATAAGGTCATGGCACATAAAAAAGGAGTAGGTAGTTCGAAGAACGGTAGGGAATCGGAATCGAAACGACTAGGAGTAAAAATATTTGGTGGACAAGCTGCAATTGCAGGGAACATTATTGTTCGTCAAAGAGGAACTCAACACCATCCTGGTGATAACGTATATATGGGAAAAGACCATACTTTACACGCTAGAGTGGACGGTTTGGTGAAATTCTCAAAAAGAAAAGACAATAAATCATTTGTTTCTATCGATCCAATCGAAGCATAACATTTAGATTTTAACTATTCTAAAAGCCCAAAATTTAATTTTGGGCTTTTTTTTTATGCGCTATTTACTACATTTGCCTTTATGTACTTTGTATACGACTTACTTATTTTGTTTGCCGGATTTGTCTTAAAAATAACGGCGCTTTTCAATAAAAAAATCAAACTTTTTATTGATGGAAGAAAACAAACTTTTACCAAATTACATGCGGAAATTTACAAAACGGATGAAGTGATTTGGATGCACTGCGCTTCTTTGGGCGAATTTGAGCAGGGAAGACCAATTATTGAAAAACTTAAAATAAAATTCCCAACTAAAAAAGTGGTGCTCACTTTTTTCTCGCCATCAGGCTATGAAGTTCGAAAAAATTATGAATTTGCCGATGTGGTTTGCTACTTGCCTTTAGATTCCGCGCAAAATGCGAAAAGATTTCTTGAGATTGTTCATCCGAGTTTAGCGATTTTCGTGAAATATGAGTTTTGGCCGAATTTATTGAAAGAACTTAACATCAGAAACATTGAAACTTTGCTGATTTCAGGGATATTCAGGGAAAATCAGTTGTTTTTTAAATCCGCGATCGACATAATCGCCCAGGAAATAGAGTTCATCGGAGCGCATCGGCCGGATCAGGTCATTGACCAGCGATGTAACGG
>JAWOHJ010000208.1:0-7635 GCA_046485225.1 Lutibacter sp.
ACTTAAAATTACGGTAACATTGGCAGTCCCTCCGCGCATTTCAGGTCCGTAAGAAGGCATCCAGCTTACTTCCTGATTTTGCATGATGCCAGAATAGGCCAATATTTTCCCCATTGATAGCACTCCTTGTCCACCAAAACCTGCGATAATAATTTCTTCTGTCATTTTTTATTTTTTTAAGATACCATCAACTTTTATTTCACCAAGCGGAAAGTACGGAAACATATTTTCTTCCATCCAAATATTTGACTCATTTGGGTTCATTTTCCAACCTGAGTTGCAGTTAGACACAATTTCAACAAATGAAAGGCCTTTTCCCAATCGGGTGTTTTCAAATGCTTTTTGAATCGCTTTTTTGGCTTTACGCGCGTGTTTGTGCGTATGAACTGCGTGACGGGATACGTAATAAACACCCGGAAGATTGGCAATTAATTCTGTTATTTTTAAGGGAGAACCCATGGTTTCAATGTCTCTTCCGTAAGGTGATGTGGAAGATTTCATTCCTGCCAAAGTTGTTGGCGCCATTTGTCCGCCGGTCATTCCGTAAATACCATTGTTCACAAAAATGATCACAATGTTTTCGCCCCTGTTGCAGGCGTGGATGGTTTCAGCAGTTCCAATTGCAGCCAAATCGCCGTCACCTTGGTAGGTAAACACATATTTTTCAGGCCAAAGTCTTGAAATGGCTGTTGCCACTGCCGGTGCGCGTCCGTGGGCAGCCTGTGTCATATCTATATTCATAAAATCATAGGCCAAAACAGAACAGCCAACCGGTGCAACACCGATTACATCTTCTAAAATGCCCATTTCATCAATGACTTCCATCGTTAAATTGTGCGCAGTGCCATGACCACATCCCGGACAGTAAGACAGGGAATTGTCGGTCATTAATTTTGTTTTACAGAATACTTGATTCTCTGGTTTTATGATGTCTGATACTTCCATTTTTAATAATTTTTTGTTCTAAAGCTTCTAAAATTTCTTCCGGTGTGTGGATAATTCCTCCGGTTCTTCCAAAATGTTCAACGGGTACTTTAAATTCAACGGAAAGTCGAACATCTTCTACCATTTGACCTGCATTTAATTCAACGCTTAAAATTCCTTTTACCTGGTCGGCCAAATCGAAAAGTGCTTTTTTCGGATAAGGAAATAAAGTAATCGGTCTTAATAAACCAACTTTTATGCCTTTTGCTCTTCCCAATTCAACGGCTTTTTGTGAAATTCTTGCACTTGATCCGTAAGCAACGATTAAATATTCAGCATCATCGCAGTTTATTTTTTCAAAACGCAAGTCCTCTTTTTCCATTTGTTCGTATTTTTTCATCAACCTGCGAACCCTGGCTTCCATTTTTTCAGATTGTAAATCGAGTGATGTGATGATGTTGCGTTCTCTTCCTTTTTTGCCTGTAACCGCCCAATCGCCACTTTTTGCAATCAGTTCCTCATTCGTCATTCTAGGTTTTTGTGGTTTTAGCACTACTTTTTCCATCATTTGGCCAATCAATCCATCAGAAAGAATTAAAACCGGAGCACGGTATTTAAAGGCGATATCGAAAGCATCTTCAACAAAATCGGCCATTTCCTGAACCGATGCCGGAGCCAACACATACAATTTGTAATCTCCGTGTCCGCCACCTTTTACCGATTGAAAATAGTCGGCTTGTGAAGGCTGGATTGTTCCCAATCCCGGACCGCCACGTACAACATTTACAATTACGGCAGGTAATTCTGCACCTGCCAAATAGGAAATTCCTTCCAATTTTAAAGAAATTCCCGGACTTGATGAAGAAGTCATCGCTTTTTTGCCGGTGCTTGCGGCGCCATAAACCATGTTTATGGCCGCTATTTCACTTTCGGCCTGTAAAACAACCATTCCGGTCCTTAATTCAGGACGTTCGGTCATTAAATATTCTATAATTTCTGTCTGTGGTGTAATCGGGTAACCAAAATATCCATCAACTCCAGCCCTAATTGCAGCTTCAGCCAATGCTTCGTTACCTTTCATTAATTTTAATTCTGACATTCTGTGCAATGTTTTTAAATGTTATGAAACTTTTACTCTATAAACGGAGATTGCTCTGTCTGGGCAAACCACGCCGCAATTTGTGCAGCCTGTGCAAGCTTCAGGGTTTTTCATGTATGCATAGTGGTAACCTTTTCTGTTTACGTCAGTAGACATGCCAATCACGTCTTCCAGACAAACAGGAATACAAACCTCGCAGCCTTTGCAGGTTTGTGTGTCAACAACTATAGCTCCTTTTACTTTTGCCATATCAATAAATTTATATATGAATACTGTAGTGTAATTTTATTATTCTCAAAGATATGGGTTAATTGTTGTAAAAAGAATGACAAATATCAATAGATGACCGTTGTCATCATCTTTTTTTAGATTTTAAATATAACATCAATAAAAAAAACACCTGAACAGGTGTTTTCATTGAATATTTAAAAAATGCAATATTTGTTAAATTAATATAAAGGTTTGTATTTTGTTGGATTTGCCTCATTCATAATGTTATAAATGGCCTCAAAAATATCTTCTTCATTTGGTTTTGAAAAATAATCGCCATCCGTTCCGTAAGCTGCTCTGTGCGATTTTGCGGTTAACGTAACCGGTTTGCTGTCCAAATAGCCATACGCATTTTGTTTTTCCAGAATTTCATTCAACAGATAGGCAGAAGCGCCTCCCGGAACATCTTCATCAATAATGATCAAGCGGTTTGTTTTTTGGATGCTTTTCACAACATCTTTATTGATATCGAAAGGCAACAGACTTTGAACATCAATCAATTCAATATCAATATCCACCTGTTTTAAACTATTTACAACGTCTTCCACCAATTTTAAGGTTGAACCGTACGAAACTACGGTAATATCAGTTCCTGCTTTGATGGTTTCAACAACACCGATGGGTGTTTTAAATTCGCCTAAATTGTTAGGGAATTTTTCTTTAAGCCGGTAACCGTTTAAATTTTCCACAATTAAAGCAGGTTCATCGCATTCCAATAAGGTATTGTAAAATCCGGCGGCTTTTGTCATATTTCTTGGAACCAAAATATTCATTCCCCGCAACAAATGCACAATAGCGCCCATTGGTGATCCGGAATGCCAGATTCCTTCCAAACGATGGCCACGGGTTCTAACAATTAATGGAGCTTTTTGTTTGCCTACGGTTCTGTAATGCAGCGTGGCCAAATCGTCGCTCAAAATTTGAATGGCGTATAATAAATAATCCAGATATTGAATTTCGGCAATGGGGCGCAATCCTCTTAGCGCCATTCCAATTCCTTGTCCGATAATGGTCGCTTCCCTGATGCCGGTATCGGCAACACGAAGTTTTCCGTATTTTTCCTGAAGTCCGACAAGTCCCTGATTTACATCGCCAATATTTCCTGCATCTTCTCCAAAAATGAACAAATCGCTGTATTTTGCAAATAGGAAATCGAAGTTGTCTTTTATAATAATTCGTCCATCAACCAATTCGGCATTTGCATCATATGTTGGCAAAACTTCTTTAACGTGGCTTACATTTTTATCACTTTTGCTGTATAAATGGGAGCTGTAGTTTTGTTGTTCGGTTTTTAAATAACTTACGATCCACTGTTGCAGTTGTTTTTTTTCTACAGATTTCTCCTCTCTTACGTACACAATGGCTTTACGGGCAGCAATTAAAATATCTTTTCTTGAGGTATCTATGGTAACCGCCAAATCATTTTTTAATTTAAGGATAAAAGATTTGTTGTGGCTTTTGTTCGCCAGATTTTCCAGCAATTGCATCACTTTGGCTTTTTCTTCTTTTACCGGATTTAAAAATGCATTCCAGGCGTCTCTTCGGGCCTGATTGACTTCTTTTTTTGCGTCTTTTTCAATGACAATCAATTCTTCTTCGGAATCAACAAAGCGAAGCAAGTTATTGTTGCTGTCTTTTAATTCGAATTCAATAATCCAGTCGCGCATTTTTGCCAAGCAGTCGTTTTGTTTTTCCCAAATTAGGCGCTCTTTGGTTTTATAGCGTTCGTGTGAACCTGAAGTTGAATGACCTTGCGGTTGTGTTAAATCTTTTACGTGAATTAAAACAGGTACATGTTCTTCCCGGGCAATTTTTGCCGCTTTACTGTAAACGGAAATCAATTGCGGATAATCCCAGCCATTTACCACGAAAATTTCAAATCCTTCCGAAGTTTCATCACGTTGAAATCCTTTTAATATCTCTGAAATACTTTCTTTGGTTGTTTGATATTTTGCCGGAACAGAAATGCCGTAATCATCATCCCAAACACTTATAATCATAGGAACCTGCAATACGCCAGCGGCATTTATGGTTTCAAAAAATAAGCCTTCTGAAGTGCTTGCGTTTCCAATAGTTCCCCAGGAAACTTCATTTCCGTTGTCAGAAAATTTTGGATTTATTAACTCAGGCAGATTACGAAACATTTTTGAAGCTTTTGCAATGCCAAGCATTCTCGGCATTTGGCCTGCGGTTGGCGAAATATCTCCGGTTGAATTGTATTGTTCTGTCAGGTTTTTAAAATGACCGTTTTCATCCAGACTATGGGTTGCAAAATGTCCTCCCATTTGTCGGCCGCCCGACATCGGATCGGCATTGATATCGGCATGTGCATAGAGTCCGGCAAAAAATTGTTGGGGCGTTAATTCGCCAATGGCCATCATAAAAGTTTGGTCGCGGTAATAACCCGACCTGAAATCACCTTTTTTAAAGGCTTTTGCCATCGCCAGTTGCGGCACTTCTTTTCCGTCTCCAAAAATTCCAAATTTTGCCTTTCCGGTTAAAACCTCTCTACGGCCCAAGTAACTGCATTCTCTGCTAATTACAGCAATTTGGTAATCGCGCAGCACTTCTTTTTTAAATTGATTGAATGATAATTGTTCTTGGTTTGTGGATGAAGATTTTACCTGCATATTTTTGATTTTTTTTAGTAGGGGTAAAGTTACAAATTTAAATGGTAATTAAAATTGGGGCAAAAATTGGGGTAAAAGTTAAATACGGAAGTCCGAAGTCCGAAGACGGAAGACCGAAGATTAAACAGTTAAAGTTAACCAAAAACATGAAATAAAAAAATTAATCACTTTTTACAGACAGCTCATAACCTAGTAAAAACCCCTTTTGGCGAAATTGTATATTTTTTTTGGACTTATCACCAGCACGAACCTAATTTTAGTGCTGTATCTTGGCTGGGTCAATTCCCAACCCAAATTTGAATAAAACGGGAAATACACTTCTAAAATATCGTGTATAAAATTTAATCTTACGCCACTTTCATAAGCGAAATAAACATTTTGATTTTTGTTTTTCACAAAACCAACATCATTATAAACCTCAAGCCATCTCCACAATCCAACACTTGTGTTTATGGTTGTTAGCCATTGATTTGCATAGGCAACGGGAAGTTTCGATTTAAATCCGCCTTCATTGATAATAATTTGCTGACTTAAAATTCCGGTAGTTTCCGATCTTCCCAAATAATCATATTGAAATAAATAATCGGTTGGTCTGTCCAAGGCAAAACTAAAGAAATCCGTTTCTGTTTTATTGGACAAAAAGGCACCTGCAAAAACGCGGAAATCAAATTGCCTGTTGGTGTCTGTCAGTAATCTGTATTGTCCAGTTGCTGAGATTTTACTGAATTTATCAGCAACCTGAAATCCTCCGGAAAATCTAAGATCTTCGATAATATTTGGCTTTGAATATCCGTAACTGATATTAAACACATTGTATTTGTTGGTTTCAATATGTTGCGTTTGCGTAGGTGACTTTTCCCTGTCTACCATCACAAAGGAAGTAAACAATGCGCTATTACTAACATCTCTCAAACTTTTTCTTTTTAATTCAAGGACTGCAAACGGTGTAAAAGTAGTGTAAGTCAGGTCTTTTGCATATTGAAAACTACTTCCCGAAATCCCTGTTAAAAATCTGTTTACTTTTTTATCTTCAGGCAAGTATTCATAAAGCAAGGAAAACGATCCTGAAAAGGCACTGCTTTTTATTCCGTAAGAAGGAATCAGCTTGTATTGAAAACTCTTATTTAATAGTGTTTTGTTTGAGATGGCCATTCCCATAACCAAACCGTCATAAAAATTGTATCGTGCTTCCGGCGTATAAAAAATTTGGTTGTAATATGGATTTTCTATATCCTGCAAAAATTTTAGCTGCACAGGCCTGTTAAATAATTTTTTATCAAGATTTTTCCAATTGTTTCTTAAATTATATTCGGGCAAATAGAATTCATGATTTAATGAAAGTCGATCAAAACCATTGGTTGGTATGGTTATTTTTGATAAAGAATCTATGCCAACCAGCCATTTTTTATAAACAATTTCTTTATTGTGAATGCCATATAATTGAATGGGAGCGGTAAAGTCCCGTTTGTTTAAAATACTGATTTCAAGGGAATCATTTTTTTTGACTATTTTTTTGATGGTGTAATCAACTTTTTTGCTGGTGTTAAGGTAATCTGTTTTAAACCAGAAAATATCTTTGGGTGTATCAATTAAATTCAAAAATAAATCGCTTTGGGTGATTTGTCCGGTATATTTTTCTGAGAAACTTTTTATGGCATCTATAATGATGTCTTCGCCTAAATAATTTTCCAGATATTGAATTCCTAATCCGGCCTTGTATTTGTTAACAATTTTTCTGTTGAAATTTGACAGGGAATCGGCGGAAGTTGTTAATGCCTGATCTAAATTTTTTCTGGCCGCAAATTGGTATAAAAACGGATATTTATCATTAAAATCGATTTTGGCCAAATTAAAGGTTTTAACACCCCAAATTTTTGAAATATCACCAATCGCTTTTACTTCAGGATAATATTTTTCGACATATTTAATCATTAAATAAATTTGTAATCCATCTGCAAGCCAGGCATCTTCTCTTTGATTAAATAAAAAAACTTGGTCTATATATTTTCTGCTTAAAACTTTAAATAGCTGAATGTCAAATTCAAAAGTGTCATTAAATGGTTTTAAAAAAGTGGGCAACTGGTTAAACCCATAAACCGGATTTTTTTCATAATCAATTTTGTTGATGAGAAGTTTTTCATGTGGATAGGCACCTAAATAAGATGCAATAAAAGAAAGCTCTCTATTGATAATCTCTGTTTTGATGGCCGGATGTAATTTTTTAGAATCTATATTGGTAATTACAGAAACAGGTGCAGAATTATAGGCAACAAAATCATTTTCCCTGGTAATGTTTAATTCAATATCCTGTCTGTTTTTTCCAATTAATTTATAGCTGTTAAAATTGGACAGAGAATCAACGGAAACTGTTAAATCACTGTTTAATGTATATTCTTTAGGTATTTTAATGTTGATGAGATAGTTTGTAAAATCAACATACAAATCATCCATATCCAAGTTATTTTGCAGCTGCCACTCGCCATCAAAAACAGCCGGAATTAAGTACCAATATCTTAAATTGTAGCCGGATTTGCCTCCGCCATAATTTGTAAACTTATCATTGGGGATTTTTATGGTATAGGTTGCAATTATTTTTATGGATTCTTTTGGATTTAATGATTGCTTCAGATTGATTTTTAAAATATCCGGATTTTGCTCGGTAATTTCCCAGGTAACAAGATCGTAATTCACCGAGAAACTATTTATTTTAGC
>JAWOHJ010000268.1:0-5093 GCA_046485225.1 Lutibacter sp.
GTTGGAAAATTTTGCCGATTCCTGTAAAATTTCGGCAATAGCAAGCGCCGGATTCAAGCCGTTTTCCGGCTCGGCGGCGTGAGCGGTTTTTCCGTTGATTTTAATAATAATGCTTTTTACGGCGGTTGTAAATGAATTGTTTTTAACAACAATTTGGTTTAAAGGATAGCCGGGAAGATTGTGAAAAGCAAAAATATAATCGGGTTTTAAAGCTTCAAATTTGGGGTCGGCAAATACTGCTTTTGCACCTTCACCATTTTCTTCCGCAGGTTGAAACAATAAAAATACTTTTCCGGTTTTTGGTTTTTCTTCAGATAAAATCCGGGCCAAACCCAATAAAACCGTTGCGTGCCCATCGTGCCCGCATTTATGGGAAACACCATCAATGGTTGAAGCATGCGCAAAAGTGTTGATTTCCTGAATCGGCAAAGCGTCCAATTCGGCCCTAAACATCACCGATCTTCCTGACTTTCCACTGTCAAACTCAGCCACAATACCTGTTCCGCCAATGTTTTCTGTGACTTTGGTTGTAGCGCAGGTTTTTAAAAATTTGGCAACGCTTTTGGCAGTGTTGTATTCTTTTCCGGAAACTTCCGGATTTGCATGAAGCATTTTACGAAATGTAACGAGTTCGTCCAATAATTCTTTATTTATTGTTGTATTCATCTGTATTTTTTTTAGCTTGTGGCAGCATTTTAAATTAGGCATAAAACTTACTAAGAATAATTGATAACTAGGAATAAAATGTTAATAGAAATCAAAAAGTCTAAAAAGGAAGATTTAGCTGCTAAAAGCAAAGGTAACCCGATTTTTGCAGAGTTTTGAGCTTGTACTGTTAATGATTTCCTATTATTGTATGTTTTTATGACTATAATCTCAACATATATCGTTGTAAAAAATTAATGCATTAGTCTGACTGTAATATTAAAAAACAACATAATTCTGCGAAATGATTTACCTTAGCCAATCAGAAAATAAAGTTTAAATGGCTGCAACCGATAAACAAATTTTAAATCCGGAAAAATGGGTCAGCTCGCATGCCGATTATCTTTTCAATTATACCATTAGCCGGATTAACGACAGGGATTTGGCGAAAGACTTGGTGCAGGATACTTTTTTTTCGGCCTTAAAAGCGAAGGCTAATTTTAAAGGAGAATCAAGTGAACGCACTTGGCTTATTGCCATTCTGAAAAGAAAAATTGTTGATTATTACCGCAAAATTAATTCAACAAAAGGCAAGGCTGAAGTGCGTATGAGTTTTTATGCTGATGGAGAAAGGGAAGGAGAATGGCTTGAAGAACGGGCGCCAACCGATTGGAGTGGTGAAATTGAAAAAAAGATTGAAAATGAAGAATTGGCTATTGTTTTGGAAAAATGTATTGAAAGCTTGCCCGAAAAATACGCTATGGTTTTTCGAATGAAAACCGTTTATCAAATTGAAACGGAGGATATTTGTAATGAACTAGAAATTACTTCGACAAATTTTTGGGTCATCATTCACAGAGCCCGAACACAGCTTAGGAAATGCATGGAAGAAAATTGGTTTAAAATTTAAAAGATAATGTCATGAAAATTACGTGTAATGAAGCAACTGAAATTTGCGACAAAAGCCAATATAAGGAAGCTTCCATTTGGGAAAAAATAAAACTTGGCACTCATTTATTTTTATGTAAAAAGTGTGGACTTTATGCAAAACAAAACAAGATGATGAGTGTTTGTTTGCGAAAATTAACAGAAGCGAAAAGCCATAAAGCACACCATTTAAACCAAGATGAAATAAATAGCATGGCGCAGGAACTGAAAACTAAAATAGAATTATAAGCTACAAAAATGAATTTTAAGATTGCTGTTGCGAACTAATTTTTTCCAAAATTTTACTTTTCCCTGAGCGTCTTTTATTTTCTTTTAAAATTAAAATCAAATGAATTTTTTACCTGAAAAAATAGACGATTATGTTGTAAATCATTCCCAAAAGGAACCTGAACTTTTACAGCAATTAAACAAGGAAACCTGGCAAAAAGTACTGAATCCAAGGATGTTGAGCGGAGGCTATCAGGGCAGAATTTTGGCGATGATCTCAAAATTGATCCAGCCAAAAACTATTTTGGAAATTGGAACTTATACCGGTTATTCCGCTTTATGTCTGGTGGAAGGGCTTCAAAAAAACGGAACGCTTTTCACCATTGATAAAAATGAAGAACTGGAAGATTTTGCCAAAAAATATTTTAAGCAATCGGCTCATAGCGCACAAATTAAGCAATTTGTTGGAAATGCGCTGGATATAATTCCGACATTAAATGAGAAGTTTGATTTGGTTTTTATTGACGCGGATAAATCAAATTACACTACTTATTTTAAGATGATTATCGGCAAAATGAATTCGGGCGGAGTAATTTTATCGGACAATGTGTTGTGGAGCGGAAAGGTTGTCGAGGAAATTGACCCCAATGATAAAGACACCCAGGCCTTACTTGAATACAATGAATTGCTAAATAATGACGATAGCATTGAAACAATTTTATTGCCAATCCGCGACGGATTGTCAATTAGCAGGGTAAAATAAATGATGCTTTAAAGATTATCTTTCTCTTTTAACAGATCCGTTTTCTTCTTCTTTAGGATCTTTAACTTCTTTAGCCGGTGTTGGAGAATTTTCAGCTAAATTTATATGCTCTTCTGTTGGTGTTGTGGAATTTTCAACGGCACTTTTAACATCTATCGCCGTGGTCGATGAATCTGCTGTGATATTGGCTGAAATGTCTGTTACGGTATTTTTGGCATCTTTGGATTTGCTGAAATAACTCACCAAATTTCCGTCGGCATCTTTCAAAGGATTTATGGATTTTTCAATATCATCCTTAACTTTTTTCATTGGGTTAGAGAAATCATCAAAATTGTCTTTTATCCTGTTTACTTCATTTCTCACTTTTGCGGCAACATCAATATCAAGATCATTTTTTTCGGCAGTATTGTGTATTTCCCTTTTAATATCGTTGGTGGCGTTTTTAATTTGGCGCATCCCTTTTCCCAGTCCGCGTGCAATTTCGGGCAATTTATCTGCACCAAAAACCATGACAACCACCAAAAGAATTACAAATATTTCGCCGCCGCTGATAAATAAAAACATGTTCCAATATTTTAGTTTACAAAGATAGTTAAAAAATGACGCAATGAATAAATCTTAACGAACCCTATAAAACAATTAACATTTTAAAAACAATATTTAAAGTACACTTACTTTTTGGTGAGCATGCGTTTTATTTCATTCAATTTCATCAACGCTTCAATAGGAGTGAGCGTGTCAATGTTGGTGGATAGAATTTCTTCTTTGATGTTTTCGAGCAATGGATCATCCAGCTTAAAAAAACTCAATTGCATGTCATTTTCCGAAGCCGTTTTTAAGGTTTCTTTTACGGATGAATTGGTGTGGTTTTTTTCCAGTTGCTTCAGCATTTTTGTGGCTCTGTGAATAACGGATGACGGCATTCCGGCCAATTTGGCTACGTAAATACCAAAACTGTGTTCGCTGCCACCGGGAACCAATTTCCGCAGAAAAACCACCTTGTCTTTCAATTCTTTTACCGAAACATTGAAGTTTTTGATATGCTCAAAAGTGTTGGTCATATCGTTTAATTCGTGGTAATGCGTGGCGAACAATGTTTTTGCTTTTGACGGGTGTTCATGCAAATATTCTGCAATGGCCCAGGCAATTGAAATTCCGTCGTAAGTGCTTGTTCCCCGGCCAATTTCATCCAACAGTACCAAACTTCTTTCGGAAATATTGTTCAAAATACTGGCGGTTTCATTCATTTCAACCATAAAAGTTGATTCGCCCATAGAAATGTTGTCACTGGCGCCAACACGGGTGAATATTTTATCGACCACGCCAATTCGGGCGTTTTGTGCGGGCACGTAACTGCCCATTTGCGCCAACAACACAATGAGGGCAGTTTGGCGTAAAATGGCCGATTTACCGCTCATATTCGGCCCGGTAATCATAATGATTTGTTGCTGGTTTCTGTTTAAAACAACATCGTTGGCAATATATTCTTCGCCAATGGGCAATTGCTTTTCAATCACCGGATGGCGGCCGTTTTTAATTTCCAAATCGGTGGTTTCATCCAAAAGCGGACGCACATAATTGTTTTGTTTCGCCACTTCGGCAAAAGAACTTAAACAGTCAATTTGGCCAATCAATTGGGCGTTTAGCTGTATGGGTTGAATGGAATCCATCAAAGAGCTGATGAGTTCTGCAAAAAGTTCATTTTCCAGTTTCCCTATTTTCTCTTCGGCGCCCAAAATTTTGGTTTCGTATTCTTTTAATTCTTCGGTGATGTAGCGTTCGGCGCTCACCAAAGTCTGTTTTCGAATCCAGTCTTCCGGCACTTTGTCTTTGTGCGTATTTCGAACTTCAATATAGTAGCCAAAAACATTGTTGAAGGAAATTTTCAAGGAAGAAATTCCGGTGCGCTCAATTTCACGCGCCTGCATATTGTCCAAATAGCCTTTTCCCAATGTTGAAATGGCGCGCAGTTCATCCAGTTCTGCAGAAACGCCGCTGGCAATGGCATTTCCTTTTGAAATGTTTACCGGCGCTTCTTCATTTAATGTTTTGGTAATTTTTTCGCGAATGGTGGTGCAACTTTGCAGTTGTTCGCCAATTATTTTTAGTGCCTCATTGTTGCTTTTTTCTGCGGCCTCTTTTATGGGAATGATGGCATTCAGGGAATTTTTAAGTGCCACAACTTCACGCGGATTCACTTTTCCAACGGCCACTTTTGAAACCAACCGTTCAATATCGCTGATTTGCTTTATTTGATAGGTGGTCAACTCAAAAAAATCGTCGTTGTCTATAAAATATTTTACAATATCGTGGCGTCTTTTAATGCGATTCAAATCTTTTAGGGGTAGGGCCAGCCAGCGTTTAAGCAACCTGCCGCCCATAGGCGAGATGGTTTTGTCGATCACATACAAAAGCGTCACGGCATTTGGAGAATTGGAATGATACAACTCTAAATTGCGGATGGTAAATCGGTCCATCCAAACATAATTCTCTTCGGAAATCCGATTGATGACCCCAATATGTTCCAGTT
>JAWOHJ010000337.1:0-5928 GCA_046485225.1 Lutibacter sp.
GCAAAAGTAACCGGTAAATTTGGTGTATTAGGCGTAATTGTCCGCTCTATGACACACAGTATTGACAATTATCCGCATACTGGCGCTATGGGATACGGCGATATTCCCGAAAATGAAAAAGTACCTGCAGCGGCAATCAGCACCATAGCCGCAAATTTATTAAGTGAAAAATTAAAAGAAAATCCGACCTTGAAGTTTTACTTCAAACAAAGTTGCGAAACATTGCCAGACGCTCCTTCATTTAACGTGATTGGCGAAATGACCGGAAGTGAATCTCCAAATACATTTATTACTGTTGGCGGACATTTAGATTCTTGGGATTTGGGTGATGGCGCACACGATGATGGCGCAGGAATTGTGCAATCGATTGAAGTTTTAAGACTTTTTCAATTAAACGGCATCAAACCAAAACATACCATTCGCGCCGTGTTGTTTATGAATGAGGAAAACGGATTGCGAGGTGGCAGAAAATACGCCGAAGAAGCCAAAAAAAATAACGAAAACCATATTGCAGCTTTAGAATCAGATTCTGGCGGATTTACGCCTAGAGGATTTTCTATTGACGCCAACGGAAAAAACTTGGAATTGATTAAAAGCTGGAAACCGTTGTTGGCGCCTTATGGATTGCACGATATCAATGAAGGTTACGGTGGCGCCGATATTGGTCCGCTTAAATCTGAAACCATTTCTTTAGTTGGTTACAGACCCGATTCTCAACGTTATTTCGATTATCATCACGCCGCAAATGACACTTTTGATAAAGTTAATAAACGCGAACTTGAGTTGGGAGCCGCTTCTATGGCTTCTTTAATTTACTTATTAGACACCTACTTAGAATAAAAAAATGAAAAAAATAATTTTAGGACTCTTATTAATTGCAGGAATTTCGTGCACAAAGAAAGTAAAAGTTGACACCATTGTCATCAATGCCAATATTTATACGGTAAATGAAAATTTTGACAAGGCGGAAGCTTTTGCCATAAAAGAAGGTAAAATTTTTGCAGTGGGAACAACAAAAGAAATTCAGGACAAATATGCCGCAACCTTTATAAATGATGTGAAAGGGAAAACAATTGTTCCTGGATTTATTGATGCGCACTGCCATTTTTACGGATTGGGACTGCAACAACAAAAAGTTGATTTAACAGAAACCAAAAGTTTTGAAGAAGTTGTACAGCGCATTGTAGATTTTCAAAAAGAGAATAATTCAGCATACATCACTGGCCGCGGCTGGGATCAAAACGATTGGGAAGTGAAAGAATTTCCTACCAAGGATAAATTGGATGAATTGTTTCCAAACACGCCAATTGCCATTACAAGAATTGATGGCCACGCGCTGTTGGCGAATCAAGCGGCCATAGATTTAGCGGGAATAACTATAAAAACACCATTTTCAGGAGGAGAAATACTTCAGAAAAATGGAAAATTAACAGGAATTTTTATTGATGCACCTATGGAATTAATTGAAGCTAAAATTCCTGCTCCTTCTAAAAAAGAAAATATAGAAGCCTTAAAAGATGCCGAAAGAATTTGTTTTGATTTGGGATTGACTACTGTTGATGATGCCGGACTTTCAAGAGAAACCATTGAATTAATAGACAGCTTGCAGCAAGCCGGAGTATTGAAAATGCGAATTTACGCTATGGTTTCAGCAAGTGATGAAAATATTGATTACTATGCAAAAAAAGGAATTTTTAAAACCGATCGATTAAATGTTCGTTCCTTTAAAGTGTATGCAGACGGTGCTTTAGGCTCTCGTGGCGCCGCCATGAAAAAACCATATAGCGATCAACACAATCATTTTGGCGCTTTAGTAACACCTTTGGATAAACTAGAGGGATTTGCTAAAAAAATTGCAGCGACCGACTTTCAAATGAACACACACGCCATTGGTGACTCGGCAAATTACGTAATGCTAAAAACCTACAAAGAAGTATTAAAAGATAAAAAAGACAGCCGATGGAGAATTGAGCACGCACAAATTGTGGATGTGGCCGATTTTAATTATTTTGATAATATCCTGCCTTCAGTACAGCCAACGCATGCAACATCTGATATGTATTGGGCTACCGACAGAGTTGGCGAAGAAAGAATGAAAGGCGGTTACGCCTATAAAGTTTTGTTGAATAAATACGGAAAAATAGCTTTGGGAACCGATTTCCCGGTCGAAAAAGTAAGTCCGTTGTTAACTTTTTATGCTGCAGTTGCCCGCAAAGATTTAAACAATTTCCCTGAAAATGGCTTTCAAATGGAAAATGCGTTGACAAGAGAAGAAACTTTAAAAGGAATGACCATTTGGGCCGCCTATTCTAATTTTGAGGAACAAGAAAAAGGAAGCATCGAAGTTGGGAAAATGGCCGATTTTATAGTGCTTAACAAAAATATTATGGAAATTGAAGAGGATAAAATTCCAACTATAAATGTTGATGAAACTTATATAAATGGAGTAAAAGTTAAGTAAGTTAAAAATTACTTCAAATTATAACTTAAGGGTATAATTGTTGATAATAAATTATACGAAATTATTTCTTAATTAAATCATATTACAAATGAAAATTGCTTTTAAAATTATTACCGTACTTATTATTGTGTTCTTTTTTAACACACCAACTTTTAGTCAGAACAAAAAAAACACCTTATCAGGAATTGTTAAGGATGATAAAAACAAAAAAATAACTGATGCCGTTTTTTATTTTGACGGTGAAAAATCAGAATTTAAAACCAATAGTAATGGTCTTTATAAACTGACAATAGATTCTTCAGTAAAGTCTATTAAAGTTTTCTCTTTTTCTAGAGGCGTTATTGAGAAGGAGTATTCTGGACAAAAAAAAATGGACTTTGTTTTTGTTAATGAATTTAAATTACCTGAAACAATGGTAAAAAAATCTGAAGAAGGAAGTTTTGCTTATAATACAATTTATGATATGATTAGGGCAAAAGTACCTGGAATTCGCTTTGAACCAGGTAATAAAATGATTATTAGAGGAGAGACTTCTCTCCAAGGTAGTGTGGAACCATTATTAATTGTTGACGGGTCACCTGTTTCAAGCATTGACAATATTTCTCCTGATTTTGTTAAATCTATTACATTACTAAAAGGACCTGAAACTGCAGTCTATGGTGTTAGAGGATCTAATGGAGTAATTTTAATTCAACTTAAGAAATAAGATTCGATTACAAATTAACTATTTGATTTGTATTTTTTTGTGGAAGTAATTAGTTTTTCCGACAATTTATACAGCCATTTTAACTGCTCTGAAACCAATAAAGTTTCTTTTAACTTAGCGCCGGTTGATGCGGAATGATTCTCACCCAATGCTATTTCAGCATCGCGTTTTTTCGAAAGATTCTCAAAATAAGTATCGTATACATTTTCTGCGTCTTCAACTTTCGTTGGATAAACCTTTTTAATAGCCTCACTTTTTTCCAATATCTGCTTTGCCAATTCAAGATTTGAACAAATATTTTCAACATAAACGTTGAATTCTTCTGGAACTTCGGAGGTTTTATTGTTTTTGATAAAAGTTCCCAAAGCGGTTAAAGACGACAAAAAAGTATTGTTAAAAACAACGATTTCATAAATGGTAGATAGTTCCATTTGTTTGGATTTTGGATCATGGCTCATCCGCTGAAATGCCGCATTTAAGTCGCCTATGTTTAAAAAAGCCGCCTTTCTGGACAATTTATAAGCTGTGGTAACTTCGCCTTTTTCGCGGTAAAAAACGGCTACCTGCTTTAAAAAATTTTGATTGGATGTAATCGCTTTGCTAAACTCTTGCTGAATATTTTGAAATTGCCAGGTTGGCCACAAAACATAATTCGAAGTAAATGCCAAGGAAGCGCCAATTAAAGTATCTACAATTCTAAACTGCACTACCGACAAAATATTGGGTTCAAACATGGCATACACAAAAATTACATTGATAGTCACAAAAATCGCCGCATTTCTAAAATTTAATTGAACCAAAGAATACGCTAAAGGCAGAGAAATTGCAGCAATAATACCATAAACAATGGTATTTTGAGTAATCAAAATAACAACGGTTGCAATTGCGGCACCAATCAATGTACCAATAACCCTGTGAATAGATCTTGATTTTGTTAACCCAAAACTTGGGCGCATAATGATAATGATGGTTAGTAAAATCCAATATGGATTTTGCATGGAAAGTGTTTCACCAATGGCAAAACCAACCAAAACAACCACTGCCAAACGCAATGAATGCTTAAATATTGGCGAATTAAAATTAAAATTTTCGGTTAATTTTTTAAAATCGTAATCCTGTGGCGTTATAAATCTGCTGGCTTCCCTTGAACTTAATATTTCATCATTTTTCCTGTAATTATTCAACACACGTTCTATCGCCGTTACGTTTTGTGCCTGTTTTACCTGATAATTTTTAAGGTTTAACAACATCAACGTTCCAACCCTGGCTTTTGGCAAACCCACTAAAATTCGGTAATAATCAATATGTCGATCAATGTTTTTTAAAATCTCAGGAATCTTGGTATTCTCTTTCAGTTTTTCTTCCCTTCTGATCACTTTTGAAATATGCTCCAAATGATTTGCGATTTCAAAAACAAGCTCTTGAAATGCTTCTATTTTCTCTTTATGCTTTTTGAATACTGAATCAAACTTTTCGTAATCAACCGGATTTGCAATTGCGAGTTCCAATATATCAATCAATTCTGTAAAAATTAATTGTTGACGTCGGGTTCTGTTTGAAGATCCGTAGTTGCTTCTGTTTGCTAAAATTATTTCTCGAAGGGTCTCATGAAGTTCATTTATTTCAATTTGAAGTTCAAATAATTTGTGTTGTAATGCTAGCCTATCATCTGAATTCCCTAATAATTCAGCTCTGATTCTTAAATACTCGACTGTTTTTTCAAGGGTTTTAACAAACAATTGGTCGACTTGAATTTTTGGAAACAGAATCGATTTTAAATAGGTAAGCGACAAATACCACAATCCGCCCAAAGCAATTAAGGAAGCGTGAAGCAGTAAACTTACTTCTGAATAATCGTGAATAAAACTTAAAACGATGGCTAATAAACCCACAAAAGAAATCAATGAAGCCCTAAAACCAAAAACAGAAATGTATGAAACAAGAAAAACAAAAATACCCAAAAAAGGCAACAATAACCATAAAATATTGGCCACAGAGCCAAAGAGCAATGTTAAGCCAAACGACAGAAATGATGCGATTAAAATTCCAAAAAATAGGTGTTTGTTGCTACCGGGCACATCGGTTGGCGAACAAAACAAAACACCAAGCGCTACGCTAAAACCAAAATGAATATCATCTAACATATAGATACTCAAAAAAACCGGTATTAGCATAGCCACAGCCATTACAATTCCTTTCAGAAAATCTAAACTTTTAAAAAACCGATTTATTGATTCTACCATAAATTACAATTCATGGGCAAATTTACATCGTATTTTTTACTTCAATTGCATAATATGATTTAATTGAAATAAATTATTAATCTTATAAAGAAAACCAATAATAAAAATAATTTGATTTTTGATAACGCTCTAAAACTTCATTAAAAAATAAAAAGGAACCTGATAAAAGTAAAATTTCCATCAGCACCAAAAATATTTAGGCCGATGGAAATTTTATGGATAAGCACGATGAGATTCTGAATTAAATTTGTCTGCCAAACAAGTAGTTACAGCATGATGACCGTATTAAATTTTTAGAAAATCTCATTGCAAAACTAAAATCGTGCTAAATTATTTATGCGATCCGTCACAAAACGGCGCATTTTTGGTTTCTTTGCAAGCGCAAAAATATTTTGTTTCTGTTTTTTCGGCAGTAAAAACAATCGGGCTCATTCCTGATCCTTTGTGCAATCCGTTGCAAAATGGCTGACTTTCAGACAAGCCGCAAGTGCACCACGCGTATTTTTTTCCTTCTTCCA
>JAWOHJ010000352.1:0-7197 GCA_046485225.1 Lutibacter sp.
GAAGAAACTTCCGACCGTTTAATTTTAGTATTAGAATGAGCTATATTGCACTTATTGCCTCCGTATTGGTTGGTATTTTTATCGTATTTGGATTAAAACCCAGTTTTAAGACCGTACAATTATTATTGGCGTTTAGTGGCGCTTACTTATTGTCTATCACTATTTTACATTTGTTTCCGGAAGTTTATATTGAAGAAAACGCATACATTGGTCTGTTTATCCTTTTAGGATTGTTGTTACAGCTTGTGTTAGATTTTTTCTCAAAAGGTGCTGAACACGGCCATATTCATGTAGATGAAAACGTAGTTTTTCCTTGGGCATTATTTATAAGTTTAAATATTCATGCTTTTTTGGAAGGAATTCCTTTAGCGCATAGCCATCGTCATGAACACTTACTTTGGGCAATTGTAATTCACAATGTTCCTATTTCAATTATATTGGGAACCTTTTTTGTAAGTTCAAAAATTTCTAAAAAGAATGCTGTGCTGTTCTTGGTGCTTTTTTCTTTAATGACACCCTTAGGAAGTTTGGCTGGCGAATATCTTCAAATTTTGAATCAATATAAAACAGAGATTACCGCAATTATAATTGGTATCTTTTTACATATCTCAACAATTATTTTGTTTGAAACATCAAAAGACCACAAGTTTAATCTTTTAAAATTTATTGCGATATTGGTTGGTATGGTTGTGGCTTATTTGGCTTAAATTTTAGTTAGCAACCTGACTCATAAATTTTATCCGCATCAAGCGCAACTCTTCTTCATCATAATCACCGTCAAATTCGTTTAACGCGTCTTGTATTCTGTCGCTTTTAGATTCCATGTAGTAATTAAAAATCTCTTCTTGTTGGTCTTCATCCAATAAATCATCAATATGGTAATCTATATTTAATTTAGTACCGCTGTAAACAATGCCTTGCATTTCTTCAATAAGCTCATTAAAACTTAAACCTTTTGACTTTGCAATATCTTCAAGCGGAATTTTTCGGTCTGTATTTTGAATAATATAAAGTTTCAACCCTGAATTTACCCCTGTACTTTTAACCACAAAATCATCCGGACGAAGAATATCATTTTCTTCCACATATTTGGCAATCAATTCAATAAAAGGTTTTCCGTATTTGTTTGCTTTGCCTTCTCCTATACCGTAAATGTTTTTCAATTCGTCCATAGTCATTGGATATTTCAACGCCATATCTTCCAACGATGGTTCCAACAATACTGCATAAGGTGGTACACCATTTTTCTTGGCAACAGATTTTTGTAACTCTTTAAGCATTTTAAGTAATACTTCATCTGCAGAAGCTCCTGTGCCGTTTCCATTTGTTAAAATTGAAGCATCAGTGGTTTCATCATACACATGGTCTTCTGTCATCATAAATGAAGACGGATTTGCAATAAAATCTGTTCCTTTTTGAGTGATTTTTATAACACCATATTGCTCAATCTCTTTGTTGATGAAACGCGCAACCAATGCTTGTCTGATCAAAGCCATCCAATATTTCCCATCGTGTTCCTTTCCACAGCCAAAAAATGGTTGTTCGTCTGTTTTATGAGATTTCAATTGAGCATTTAATTTTCCTGTCAATGTATTTACAAGATCTTTTGCTTTGTATTTTTGAAAGGTTTTAACAACCACTTCCAACAACATTTTTAATTCCCTTTCAGCTTCGTGTTTTTTCTTTGGATTGATGGCATTGTCGTCCATAAGCGCTCCCAAACCGTTCACTTCATCAAAATCTTCTCCAAAATAATGTAATAAATATTTTCTTCGCGACATAGAGGTTTCTGCATAACCAACCACTTCTTGCAACAAAGCATTGCCAATTTCCTGCTCTGCAACCGGTTTTCCTGATAAAAATTTCTCCAATTTTTCAATATCTTTGTAGGAATAATAGGCCAAACAAAATCCTTCTCCGCCATCTCGCCCTGCCCTTCCGGTTTCCTGATAATAACTTTCTAAACTTTTAGGAATGTCATGATGAATCACAAAACGAACATCCGGTTTGTCAATTCCCATTCCAAAAGCTATTGTCGCCACGACCACATCCACGTCTTCCATCAAAAACATATCTTGATGTTTCGACCTGGTTTTCCCATCCAATCCGGCGTGATAAGGAACTGCTTTTATGCCATTCACCTGTAAAACTTGTGCTATTTCTTCAACTTTTTTGCGACTTAAACAATAAATAATACCCGATTTTCCTTGAAATTGGCGGACAAATCGAATGATATCAGCATTTATATTTTTTGTTTTAGGCCGCACTTCATAAAATAAATTAGGACGGTTAAAAGAAGCTTTAAAAGTATTGGCATTAGACATGCCTAATGTTTTTATAATATCTTCCTGCACTTTTTGGGTTGCAGTTGCCGTCAATCCAATTAACGGAACGTTGTCTATTTTTTGAATAATGGTTCTCAGGTTTCTATATTCCGGTCTAAAATCATGTCCCCATTCTGAAATACAATGTGCTTCATCAATGGCAACAAAAGAAATTTTTTGATTTTTTAAAAACTCGATGTACTCTTCTTTTATTAATGATTCCGGTGCTACATACAATAATTTTGTAATTCCTTTTTCGATATCGCTTTTAACCAAAGCCACTTCGGTTTTATTTAAAGAAGAATTCAGTACATGGGCAATTCCATGTTCGGCTGAAATGCCACGAATGGCGTCAACTTGGTTTTTCATCAATGCAATTAATGGAGAAACAACAATTGCTGTTCCTTCTTTAACCAATGCAGGTAGCTGGTAACATAGTGACTTTCCTCCACCGGTTGGCATAATCACAAAAGTGTCATTTCCTTCAATAATACTTTTTATAACTCCTTCTTGTAGTCCTTTGAATTTAGAAAATCCAAAATATTTTTTCAAAGCTTCGTGCAAATCAATCTCTTTACTATTCATTATCACTTCTAAATTATTAATACGCATTTAAATCAGCAACTAAAAAATGATATGTTAGTTGCCCATTTAAAAATTTTCACAAAATTTGACTTTTACTTTTTTATTAGCAGTTTATTCAATTTCTAATTAAATAAATATATTTTTGTTTAAAATTAAAGATAAAACTTTTTTTTGTTAAAAAATCATAATCTTTTGAAAAATAAAAATACAATTATTGAGAATGCAAGGCAGACAATTTTAATTGAAAGCAAAGCGATTGCGAATTTAGTGAATTTTCTAGATGAAGATTTCGAAAATGCCGTAAATTTTATACATCTGTCTAAAGGAAGGGTCATTGTGACTGGAATTGGCAAAAGCGCCAACATAGCAACAAAGATTGTTGCCACGTTAAATTCTACGGGAACCCCAGCAATATTTATGCATGCAGCCGATGCCATACACGGAGATTTAGGAATTATCCAAGAAAATGATGTGGTGGTTTGCATTTCAAAAAGCGGAAATACGCCTGAAATAAAAGTTTTATTGCCATTAATTAAAAATTACGGAAACAAAATAATTGCAATTACCGGCAATCCCGAATCGTTTTTAGGAACAAATGCCGATTTTATGTTGAATTCTTTTGTGGAAAAGGAAGCCGACCCAAATAATTTAGCGCCAACATCAAGTACAACTGCACAATTGGTTATGGGTGATGCTTTGGCGATTTGCTTATTGAAACTTAATAATTTTTCAAGTAAAGATTTTGCAAAATACCATCCGGGTGGCGCATTGGGAAAAAAACTGTATTTGAGGGTAAGCGATTTAATCGGAAAAAATGAAATGCCTCAAGTTGCACCTACAACGCCTATTAAAGATGTCATTATTGAAATTTCGAAAAAACGATTGGGTACCACAGCAGTTGTTGAAAATAACAAAATAGTTGGTATTATTACCGATGGAGATATTAGGCGAATGTTGACTAATACACCAGATATTAGTAATTTAGTCGCTGAAAATATTATGGGTAAAAACCCAAAAACAATCAATGTTGATGCCATGGCCATTGAAGCTCTTGAGACTATGGAAAATAATAAAATTACGCAAATTTTGGTTGAAGACAATTCGGTATACATAGGTGTCGTACATTTGCACGATCTAATTAAAGAAGGAATTTTCTAAAATGAGAAAAAAAATAACCAAACCTGAAAAAGACATGTCTTTTTTAGACCATGTTGAAGAATTAAGATGGCATTTGGTGCGCTCTAGTGCTGCAATATTTGTGTTTGGAATTATCGCATTTTTAATGAAGGATTTTTTGTTTAACAAAATAATTTTTGCACCAAAAGACCCCAATTTTATTACTTATCGCGCTTTCTGCAGTATGTCAAGATTTTTTGGTACAGAAGGTTTGTGTATAGATGACATTCCGTTTACATTTCAAAGTTTGGAAATGGCCGAACAATTTAGCGTTCATATTTGGGTATCTATTACTGCTGGATTTATTATGGCTTTTCCTTTTATAATTTGGGAAGTGTGGAAGTTTATCAGTCCGGGATTGTACGAAAAGGAACGTAAAGGCGCGCTTGCTTTTATTATAGTGTCTTCCTTTCTATTTTTTGTTGGCGTCATGTTTGGTTATTACGTAGTAACACCGCTTTCTGTAAACTTTCTGGGAAATTATTCTGTAAGTGACGTGGTTGAGCGTAATATTAAAATAGGTTCCTATATCTCATTGTTACGATCATCTGTATTGGCTTCCGGATTGATATTTGAGTTGCCTATAGTGATGTATTTCTTAACAAAAATGGGATTAATTACCCCCGATTTTTTAAGAAAATACCGAAGACACGCCCTTGTTGTGGTATTAATTTTAGCTGCCGTTATTACACCACCAGATATTATCAGCCAAATTATTGTGGCAGTCCCAATACTTATTCTATACGAAGTAAGTATATTTATATCGAAAGTAGTTTTAAAAAATGAACGCAAAAAAGAACTTAAAAATGCCTAATCAAGTAGAAGAATTTAACGCTTACCGCGCAAAAATGAATGATAAAATTTTGGCTGATGACAATAAAATCATCAAAAGAATTTTTAATATTGACACAAATGCTTATAAAGCAGGTCATTTAGACGTTCAAACAAAAGAATTGTTGGGCTTGGTTGCTTCTGCTGTTTTGCGATGCGATGATTGCATCAAATATCATTTGGAAGGATGTTTTAAATCAGGCGTATCAAAAGAAAAAGTAATGGAATCACTTTCCATAGCAACTTTGGTTGGCGGCACCATCGTAATTCCTCATTTAAGAAGGGCTTATGAATTTTGGGAAGAATTAGAAAAAGGTTAAAAGTTAAAAATTAACGTTAAAACCAAAATTAACAATTCAACAGTTACACAAATAAACAACAATGATTTTAAGAGCAGAAAATATAAAAAAGAAATACGGAAGCAAATACGTTGTGAACGGAATTTCATTGCAGGTGGAACAGGGAGAAATTGTTGGACTTTTAGGTCCGAATGGCGCCGGAAAAACCACTTCATTTTATATGATTGTAGGAATGATTCAGCCCAATGAAGGAAAAATTTATTTGGATGATCAGGAAATAACCAAGTTCCCGATGTATAAAAGAGCGCAAGAAGGTGTGGGTTATTTGTCGCAAGAAGCTTCCATTTTCAGAAAATTGTCTGTGGAAGACAATATTTTATCCGTATTACAATTTTCCAATATGTCGAAGGCTGATCAAAAGGAAAAAATGGAATCTCTATTGAGTGAATTTGGTTTGGCTCATGTACGAAAAAACAGAGGTGATTTGCTTTCGGGTGGGGAACGAAGAAGAACTGAAATTGCACGGGCATTGGCTTCAGATCCAAAATTTATTTTGTTGGATGAACCTTTCGCCGGCGTTGACCCCATTGCCGTTGAAGATATTCAAAATATTGTTGCGCATTTAAAAGACAGAAATATCGGCATTTTAATCACCGATCATAATGTGCAGGAAACACTTGCCATTACCGATAAAACCTATTTAATGTTTGAAGGCGGTATTTTAAAAGAAGGAACTCCTCAAGAACTTGCTGAAGATGAAACCGTTAGACGCGTGTATTTAGGAAAAGATTTCGAATTAAAAAGGAGAAAATTTTAATCTGAATTTTTTAGCAGCCTATTTTCAATTGTTGATAGCAATACATAAAGCAATATCACCAATGGAATGGCTATAAATTGAAATACTGCGCTAAAAATAGCTGTAAGCAGAATAAACAGGTACTTTATTTTATTTTTTTTCAAACTGTAGTCCTTAAATTTTAAGGAAAATAACGGAATTTCCGCATTCATCAGATAACAAAGCAGGATTGCCAACCCTATTAAAAACCAAACATTTTGAATAATTGCAGTCGCAAACTCATTTCCGCTGAAATTTAATATTAACGGCAATGATAAAACCACCAAAGCCGCAGCTGGCGTAGGCAAACCAATAAAAGAACTTGTTTGCCGTTCATCAATATTAAATTTCGCCAAACGATAAGCGGCGCCAAGCGTAAAAAGCAAGCCAATTAAAGAGATAAAAAAGGAACTTGTGAAATAATGTTCGTTTCCAATTTCCAAAACCGATTTAACGGCATTTTCCCAAGTTTGATTTTCAACCGATCTGGAAATCAACTGAAATAACACGATTCCCGGTACAACACCACTGGTGACAACATCTGCCAAAGAATCCAACTGTTTTCCCAATTCGCCCTGAACTTTCAGCAATCGTGCCGCAAATCCGTCGAAAAAATCAAAAAATATTCCTAAAAAAACAAAACCTGCCGCAATTACCAACTCTTCCTTAACCGCAAAATAAACGGCAATGGTTCCTGAAAGTAAGTTGAGTAGCGTTAATAAATTGGGAATGTATTTTTTCAGCATCACTATTTTTATTTTTCGTAAATTTAAACATTGTTTTTCAGTAAAATTTAATTCAATAAAACTTTTTAATAAATTGCTAAATGACACTTTTAAAATCTACTTACAAACCAACTATTTTATTCAGAAATAATCATTTTAATACCGCTTATAAAACAATGTTTTCTGCAGAAACCATCACTTATGCAAGAGAACGGATAAATACCAATGATAAAGATTTCATTGATTTGGATTTTGCATCGGTGAATTCAGACACCGTTGTTTTGGCATTACACGGATTGGAAGGAAGTTCTCAATCCAAGTATATTATTTCGGTGCTAAATTATTTGAATTCGCAAAATATAGATGGTGTGGCGCTTAATTTTAGGGGTTGCAGTGGTGAAGACAATAATAAGCCTTACTCC
>JAWOHJ010000365.1:0-6408 GCA_046485225.1 Lutibacter sp.
CTGGTGCAGTTCGACACGCAGGCGCGGGTGGTGCTCGAGCACACGGCGGCGGGCGTCGCGGCGGCGATGCGGGCGGCGGAGCAGGGGCTGCAGTGCAGCGGCTCGACCAACCTTGAGCTGGGGATGCGGCGGGCCTACGAGGTGGCGGCGGGGGGCTACGTGCCCGGGGCTGAGAACCGGGTGCTGGTGCTCAGCCCCGGGCACGTAGCATGTTGAGGATGGGTTTTAAGCAGGATTTAAACAGAATTTTAAAATTTACCAGCGGTTCAAGAAATACGTGGTTATTTTCGGCAACAATGCCTGATGAAATTCTAAAAATCATTAAAACTTATATGGCGGCTAATACGCCTAAAGTTGCTGTAAACAAAAAGGATTTGGTGAATGTAAACATTACGCACCAATACATTAAAACCGAAGTAAAAGATAAGGTTAACTTATTAATTAAAATACTGGAAAGAAGAAGCACCGACCGCGGAATTATTTTTTGCAGAACAAAAGCCGGCGTCCAAAATTTAACTGTATTATTGAAAGAAGAGGGTTTTTCTGTGGAAGCCTTAGAAGGCGATATGCAACAAAAAGAACGCGATAAAGTAATGCGCGCGTTTAAAAATGGTAGTCTGCAGATTTTAATTTCTACCGATGTTTCTGCTCGCGGCATTGATGTTGACAATTTAGCATTCATCATTCATCACCAACTTCCTGAACAATTGGAATATTACACCCACAGAAGCGGCAGAACAGCAAGAGCGGGAAAAACCGGATTTTCAATTGCCTTAATTGTTCCTAATGAGGTGCAAAGAATTCACGAAATTCAGAAAGAATTGGGTATTAAATTTATTGAAATTAGTATTTAATAGGTATTATTAATTTTTTTTAAAAAGCGATTTCATCACCAATTTTGGTTTTCTGTCTTCGGTAAATAAACCCCAGTGTTTTTCAGGTTCAAGCGGCTCGTTTGATCCTTTCCAAGTCTCATCAAAAGCTTCAAAAACAAAAGTTAAAATTTTTGCTTCCTCACTCCAATTCATTAAGTCATTGTAATAAATTTCCTGATATTCTTCACTTACATTGATTGGGAGAATTCCTCTTCCATCTGAATTGGTTGCCCACCCGGCTTCTGTAATTATAACTTGTTTATTTGGGTATTTATCAGCAACGGCAAAATAATTTTCTTTGGTAAATTCTAAGGCTTCATGAATATTTTTGTATTCCCAAACCGGATATGTATGTATGGAAATAAAATCGATTTCTTCAACCAAACCTTTTAACTTCTCGAGCCACGTAACGTAATTTTCGCAAAAAGTAACGGGTTGTTTAGCGCCTGCTTTTATCATTTTCACATATTGAATAACGCTTTTAACGGGCACAAAATGATCTGTCCAGTCTACTGTTGCTTCATTACCAGCAGATAATGAGAAAATAATGTCAGGATATTCGTTTGCAAGCCTGATTAATTTCTGAATTTGTGATAGATTTCTTTCTTTATTTATATTTAGTTGTTCTTCAGAATAAGAGCCTCCCCAGGGACAACCAAAATTATTCATTTCAGCACTAATATAGGCTCCAAGCATCACTTTGAAATCTAATTTCTCTTTTCGAATAACTTCTAAAACAATGTCTGAATGTTCATCGCAGTCGTACAGACGCAGATATTTCCAATGGTTATGAAGTATCAACAAATCTTCTTTTATTTCTTCATAGGTTGGAAATATGCCTGTTTCAGGGCTTTGCCCTTCTCTAAACCCAGAATAGCAAATAGCTTTACCTGGTTTTAATTTTAATCCTGCCGATAATTTCATTTTGATAATTTTAGTTAAAAGTAGTTTTGAAGTATTTAATTTCTAATATTTCAGCATTTCATTTTTATCCCATAAGCCCCAATAAGCGCCTACATCTCCTTCGGCACTAATTTTCCAGGGCTCGTCAAAAGAAGAAAAGTAGAAAATATCAATTTCATCTTCTTTAGACCATAATTGGGTATTTATAAAATAGCGCATTGCATTTTCAAATGATGGTTGAGCGCCATGAAACACCTGTCCTTTATTTGGCCATCCAGCTTCAGAAATAATCACTTTTTTACCGTTTCCGGCTCTCAATGCTCTTTGATACATATCTTTCATATAAACCAATGAATAATCTATGTGACAACCTTCCCAGAAAGGATAACAATTTGCAAGGATTACATCGCAAACCTCCGTAATTTTGGGTCTTTTTTCAAATTCGTAATAGGCATCAACATACCCAACAGGAATGCCCGGCAATGCCTTTTTTACGCTTTTTATGATATAAATAAGCTCATTTTCTGATAAATCACCACGGTACATAACTTCATTTCCAACGGCTACAATATCTGCATATCCATCTTTGGCTACTTTAATTAAATTCTTAATTTCTTGAGCATTAATTTTTTCATCAGTTCCTAACCAGGCACCAACCAATGTTTTGATTCCGTATTCGCGCGCAATACGAGGAATGTGTTCATTACCATCGGTACAAGAGAAAGTTCGGACCCATTTTACATACGGTTTTATGAGTTCCATTCTTCTTCTGATTTGTTCTTCGGTAATAATATCTCCCGGTGACTGATTTTCAAGATATGGACAAAAACCTATGCCATGCATTCCATTTTTAAGGGTGTTTGCAAATAAAGATTCTAATTCTTTTGTTGTTTTATTAGCAAAATTTTCTCCTGCCAATGCCAATATTTTACCGCTTCTAACTGACATAATTTTAAATTTTTAATTTTTATATTTTCAAAATAATTACTGCTTTTTTATTATTGAAGACTATTTTTTTCTATCAGTCCTAACAATTCTTATGGATTATTTATTTGAAGAGCTGTCATTTGGAATGATTTGTATTTTTTTGATTTTTCACAATATCGTTATCAATTTTACTTTGACCCGAAGCCTATGATATCAAGGCGTATAGGTTAGTCCTTTACATTTTTCAACCAATTCTTTTACCTGTTCATGAGTAATTTCGCCGTGCGTGATATAAGGGTATTTAATCATTGGATGTTCAACCATAAAACCTTGATATTCTCTAATTTGTGCGTCATCACCTTCAGTAACAATACCTTTAATCCAATTTGGCATATACTCCAATAAAATTTCACGAGTTTGTTTGTTATTCCAGTATTCTATAAAAAATGTATATTCATCAAAAGCTAATGGAACCTTTTGTGTTGATTGAAGATGAACTTTTTCAGACAATCTAATATCTCTTGATGAAGATGCTGCTGAGATAACAAACTCGCCGCTTTCTGCAACCCACATATTTCTTTTTTCATCGAAGTAAGAAAAATCCCGACTTTCTAATTTGAATGTTACGTTTTTTTCTTGTCCGGGCGCTAATTCGATTTTCACAAAATGCTTTAATTCCTTTTCAGGTCTTTGAAGTGTGCTTTTTATATCCGTAACATACAGTTGCACTATTTCTTTTCCTTTAACATCACCTGTATTTTTTACAGTAAGACTGACAGTTAAACCTTCTTTATCTGTGGTATTTTTTGCTGAAAGTTTTAAGTCACTATATTCAAAAGTGGTGTATGATAAGCCAAATCCAAAAGGAAATAGGGGATCTATTTTTCTTTCATCATAATAGCGATAACCTACAAAAATTCTTTCTCCGTATGTTACTTCTCCTTGTTCACCGGGGAAATTAATAAAAGCAGGTGTGTCTTCAAGTTTCAAGGGAAAAGTTTCTGCCAATTTTCCTGAAGGATTTACTTTTCCAAATAAAACGTCAGCTATTCCACCAGCGCCTGCCTGTCCGCCTAACCAAGTTTCTAATACGCCGGCAACTTCATTAATCCATGGCATCGTTACAGCGCTTCCGTTTGTAAGCACAACAACTGTATTTTTTTGAACTGATGCAATCTCGCTGATTAATTTATTGTGCGAAGGCGGCATATTGATATGCGTTCTATCAATACCTTCCGATTCATATTGCAATGGTAAACCCGCAAATATTAATACAACATCGGCTTCATCAGCTACTTTTTTGGCTTCATCAATTAACGACAAATCGTTATCATCAGCCAAGTTATACCCTTGGGCATAGCTTATAGCGATATCGCTTCCATATTCATTTTTAATAATATCTAAAGCCTTATCAAGTTTTGTAGGTTTTACCTGAGAACTGCCGTTTCCTTGATAACGAGGCGCTACAGCAAATTCACCAATGATGGCTATTTTCTTATATTTTTCTTTGGTGATGGGCAATACTTTAAGGTCATTTTTTAATAAAGTAGCTGCTTCAGAGGCTACCTGGCGTGCAAAAGCGTGGTCTTTTTCAATATTGAGTTCTACACCTTTTTTGTCAAGTGATTTTGCTTTAAAAACGATGGTCAATATTTCTTTAACAAGTGCATCGACAACTTTAATGTCAAGTTCCCCATTTTTAACAGCTTCAACCGCAATTGCATTATTAACGGCACTTACTTTTGGCATTTCTAAATGCATTCCGGCTTTCATTGCTTCAACGCGATTAATAACCGCAAACCAGTCGGAAATTACAATTCCTTTAAAGCCCCATTCCTTTTTAAGCAACTGTGTTAATAAATAACTGTTTTGAGTTCCATAAACGCCCTGAATTCTATTATAACTGGCCATAATTGTCCAGGGTTGTGCTTTTTTAACAGCAATTTCGAAAGGCGTAAGATAAATTTCATGCAACGTTCTGTTATCCATATTAGAACTGTTGAACATTCGCATAGTTTCAACATTGTTGGCAGCAAAATGTTTGAGGGAAGTACCCACACCCTGACTTTGAACACCGTTTATAAAAGCTGCTCCAATTTCACCGGATAAAATAGGATCTTCTGAAAAGTATTCAAAATTTCTGCCGCCTAAAACCGATCGTTTAATATTAACACCTGGGCCTAATAAAATATTTACATCTTGTGCCTGAGATTCTTCGCCCAATATTTGCCCTACTTGATAAACCAAATCCACATCCCAGGTGGCAGCAAGTGCCGAGGCCGTTGGAAAACAGGTAGCCGGCAACTGATCTCCATAACCAGGTTTGTTAGTTGCGGGAGCTCTTCGCAATCCGTGAGGACCATCAGACAGCCAAATCCAAGGAATGTTTAATCGGTCAATGGGCATTGTGCTCCAATCGTCTCTTCCTGAACAAAGTGCGATTTTCTCTTCAAGTGTTAATTGAGAAATAAGTAGGTCAATTTTATTTTCCATTGCTAAATCTACTTTGGATATTTGTGCGTTCAAAGCTACTGATATTAAAATAAGGGTGCAGTATAAAAGGTTTTTTTTCATATTCAATAAGTCAATTTATTTATTGGCTATTTTGTCTTATTTTGGGGTTGAAATTCACCACGACGCGCTTCTAATATTGATCTGATTTCGCGAGATTTTTCTTCTGTAACATCATAATTCCACATCACCAAAATGGCTATGATCGCCGTAGTTATTGGAATTAGAATATCCGCAATACGTAAATTAGTCATTGTTTCCGCTGTTTGGGATACTGCATTTTCATCAAAACCAACCCATTTTAAAACAGCGCCACTTGTTAACAATGCCACCGCAGTTCCTAATTTAACCATCCACCAGTAAACTGCCCCAAAAGTTCCTTCACGGCGCGGTAATCCATTATTTAACTCATCCAAATCACAAACATCAGCAGTCATAGACATCATTAAAGTAAACAGACCACCAATTCCAAAAGACATTAAAGGTATTGGTAAAAACATTAACCAAGGATTTCCCGGATCAAATCCCCACCATTTTAAAGCATATCCAACAATTGAAATAAGCGTTGCCACAATAAAGGCGTTTTTCTTACCAATTTTTGTAGCCATATAGGTAATTACAGGAATCACCAGAAAAGCAGTAGCCATGGCGCTTACCGTACCAAACCAAGCCGGCCATTGACCTGCCATCACAGAATCACCATTAAAAAGGTAAAATATGATGATAAAAAATGCAAACTGGGCTATTGTTTGAAATCCATTAAAAATTAAAAATGTAGCGCCGCATAATTTCATAAAAGGTTTATTTGATATTGTTTGTTTAATTCCTTTGATGAATTCTTTCATATTTCCGGCAAATTCTTTAAAAGATAACTTTGTTTGCCCTTTTATATTTGGCTGCAACTTTTCCTTACAAAACAGTGCTGGCATAATACCTAAAATCATACAAAAAGCGCCAACCCAAATAGAAAGGATACGAGCCCCGGCTGGAGCTGATTCAGCAAAGGAGGGAAGATAAATGATATACCAAAACCAAGGTGCTATCATCCAGGCGATTTGTCCCATTAATTGTGAAGATCCCATTAATCTGGTTCTTTCATTATAGTCTGGGGTCATTTCATAACCCAATCCAATTAATGGTGTTGCAAAAATTGTATAACCAAAATAAAATACTATTGACATTAACAAAAAGA
>JAWOHJ010000368.1:0-6469 GCA_046485225.1 Lutibacter sp.
GCGCCGCTGATTGTCGATTACGATTACGCTCCATAACTTACGTGCCCACCCTTGGCTTGCGCCGCACTGCAGGCTAATATAACAACCGTTATAACCAACGGGAGTCTGTGATGCATGCCCTGAAACTCACCCAAATTGGCAATTCGGTCGGTCTGATCCTGCCCAAGGAAGTGCTGGCGCGCCTGAAACTGGAAAAAGGCGACACGGTGTTCGTGACCGAGACGCCGGAGGGGGTGGCGATGACTCCGTATGACCCCGGTCTGGAAGAGCAGATGGAAGCAGGGCGCGCCTTGATGGGTGATTTCCGTGACACCTTTCACGAACTGGCCAAGTAAGTGGCACACGCCTGGAAATGGTTCGACAAGCGGGCCCTGCTGTTGCTGCACGACGAGAGCCTTGCCGAACACGGTGGCTTACCGGGCTTGCGCGATGAGGGTCTGCTCGATTCTGCGCTGGCGCGGCCACTCAATCTGGCAGCGTATGGCGATCCGGATGTGTGCGAACTGGCTGCGTCTTATTGCGTCGGCCTCGCAAAAAACCATCCCTTTGTCGATGGCAACAAACGCGCCGCCTTTCTCGCCTTGGGCTTATTTCTCTATTTGAATGGGCAACGGCTGACCGCTACCCAGGCGGAAGCAACGCTCGCCGTGTTGGCCGTTGCTGGCAGCGAGTGGGACGAAGCCACGCTCGCCGCCTGGCTGCGTTCGCACACGACGCCTCGCGACTGATACCACTCACAGCGCTCCACTCACCATGTCCCATCCCTGGCTCAACGCCCTCAAGGTCTACACCCACCCCCGCGTCGTCGGGAATCCAGTTTTTTCTGTACAATAAATGTTCAAAAGATTTGGAATCAAACGGATTTTCAAATGGCTGGTCTACCTCATCAATAATGTGGTATTTTTTTATTGTTTCATCAAATAATTGGTTGTAGTGTGCTGCTTTCATATTTGCTTTTCTAAAATGTGTAAATATTCAACTGTTGAAGTTGCTTTGTGATTTCTGTTTTCTGTTTTATCGGCTTTAAAACGCTGATAATTGGTGGTTTTTAAACTGTATTTCCCGTAGGTTGACATCACGCTTTTCACTTCGTCTTCTGTCATTAAACCTTCATTGTTGTAACTTAAAAATATATGTTTAAAGTTAGCATTTTTTATCAATTCTTCGAAAGAATTTTTGACTTCGTTTTTTTTGCAATAATCTGATCGATAATAATTTCGCAGTCCTGTTTTTCCTTGAGGCTCAAACGAATCATATTTTGCAATGGTGTTTAACAAATGATAATTCGATCCGTATTGCCGCTCATTATACGGCGGGTCCAAATACAAAATATCGCCTTTTATTTCTTTAATCAAAGCGTTGCTGTCGGCATTAAAAACCTGATGTTTGTTGCTGTTTAGCGTAAATAACGCAGGTTTTAAAATTAGTTCTTTTTGGGCCGATTTTTTTAGTTGTTTTAAATAGGCGCCATAAACTGATGCTGTATTTGCTACTTTATCGGCGCTTTCAATTAAAGAAGTCAGTAAAAAATAGTATTCATCTTCCGTGATTTCGCCTATGCTTTTCCAGATTTCAATTTGCTGCCGAATGGCGTCTATTTTTCTACCGTTTTCTGCGGAAAAATACAAACGACCTTCCTTCCCGTTTTCGCTGTAATTGTGAAATACAAATCCTTCCGATTCCTTTAAATTATTTAAGAAACTGAGATGTTTTTCATACATTAAAGATTCATGGTTTCCTATGTAATTCCTATTCAGCACATAGCTGTAAAATTCAACATCGTTGGCAATCACCTGCTTCACCAAAGGCTTAAAAGTGCGACCAACACTCCCGGTTCCCGCAAACAAATCGCAAAACACCAGATTCGACAAATCGCTCCCAACCGTGTTGATGATGGCATCTTTTAAAAAAGAAGAAAGCTTATGTTTAGAACCTATATAATTCACTATTTGATGTACGATATACGATTTTTGATTTACGCCCTTCGACTTCGCTCAGGGTGACGATTTTAATTATTAACTTTTTAAATTCCCCCTTTGGGGGTTAGGGGGCCTTTATTGCCCAAATAATATCAGCATAAACAGTTTTGTTTTCAAAAGTAAAGCTGTGAAGCTTTGATCGGTCAAAATTAAGCAAATAAGCTGAGACTATTTCTTTGAGCCAGCCTATTTCCGATTTTAACTTCCAATGTCCGTCTTCTTCCTTATAATTTACCAAAACAATAAAAAGCCTGTTTTTGTGATGCTTCCTCTGCTGCTGGCTCTGATTTTCATAAAGCCAGGAAATTAATTCACTTTTATGCAAAATTCCGTAAGGAACCGATTTTTCAAACCCTTTCGGGAAAACGGTAGTTTTATGATCAAAGGGAATGTTTTGGATGTAAAAATCGGTGAATTTGTTAAAAGAATCTATATGAGGTTTTACATTTTCATGTTCGCAAAAAATGGTTTCCACACATTTTGCGGACCAATAATTAAACCACCGGTTTAAGGTATAATTCTTTAAATCATCATATTTGGCATTGATTTTAAAGGCATATTCAATGGTTGCCAAAAGCAATTCAAATGATTCTATTTTATAAATAAAATTGGTCTGTTTGTCAAATTCATCGTCCTGCTTTCTGCCCCAAAAATAATCGAGTTTTGTTCTTTTTTTAAGTTCCTCTTCAAGCAAAAAATAATTCATAGCGATTTATTATAAGAACATATTATAAAGCTATTCTCAAGAGGCAATTATAAAAATTTACGCTCAATCAATTGGATTAACCGTTGCTCAAATTCTTCTTTGGTGCTCCAGTCGTAATCTGGTTTTACAAATTCATAAATGAAATTTTTGGCTTCCGCTTCAGTTTTAAAAGAATTTAGTTGGGACACAACCCTGTTAAAATCCTGCTGACTTCCGTCGAATAGTTGGTTTACAAAAGCGATGCGGTCATTTAAGCCAACCTGTATGTTATTCTTAAACAACGCGTCGTTTAAAGATCGATTTTTATGCTCTTGTTTTTCTTCGGCTTTCTCTATAATAATCGGATTTTCTTTGGTGGCCCTTTCGAATAAATTGGTTGCAATATCGGATGAAATAGCATCTTTAAATTCATCTTCCAAAGAGATTTGAAGCGCGTAACTTTTTTTCGCGGTTTCTTTCACAATGGTATCGCCCTCATTGAACAATTCTTCCATTTTTGCTTCTAAAAAAGCTTCTTTTACCACTTCTCCCTCGCTAAGGTCAAAAACCATTTTACTTTCAAACTCAACATCTTCCGCAACCATTTTACTTTCAAATTCTACTTCATCAACAACCATGTTGCTTTCAAATTCCACCTCGTCAACAACCATTTTGCTTTCAAATTCAACCTCACCAACCCATTCCTGCTGCATCGTGCTTATTGTTTCTTCTTCGGTATCGGAAAGGTTTGGTGTTTTTTCAACATAATCTTCCACAAATCGCAACACTGTAAGTTTTTCGTAAATTTCGCGTGCTTTTTTATGCAATGCATTTACATTTTCCCTGTTTTTCATTTGCAAAATGCTGTTTGCCAGACTTACCAATTCGGCTTCTAATTTTTTGTGCATAAGTTGACGTGTTTAATGAGTGTTGCTGTTTAATTTTTAATAAATTTGTATCAAATCAAAGTCGTAAATTACGAAATGATTTTACAAAAACGAATGTAAAAAAATATAACCATATTTTCGTTGCATTAATTTTAAAAAAAATACAATAACCTTTCAAGCGTGAAATTACAAAATGTTTCTTGAAAATACAGTAAATCATAACGAACAATTTGGCTGGATTGAAGTAATTTGTGGCTCCATGTTTTCCGGAAAAACGGAAGAACTGATTCGCAGGCTCAAACGCGCCCAATTTGCAAAACAAAAAGTGGAAATTTTTAAACCTGCCATTGATGTGCGCTATGATGTGGAAAAAGTAGTTTCTCATGACGCCAATGAAATTAGGTCCACACCGGTTCCTTCATCGGCAAATATCCGACTTTTGGCTGATGATGTTGATGTTGTTGGGATTGATGAAGCCCAGTTTTTTGATGATGAAATTGTGGCTGTTTGTAACGATTTGGCAAATCGCGGTGTTCGTGTTATTGTTGCGGGTTTGGATATGGATTTTAAAGGAAATCCGTTTGGCCCGATGCCGGCGCTTATGGCAACGGCGGAATATGTGACCAAAGTTCATGCCGTTTGCACAAGAACAGGAAATTTGGCACATTACAGCCATAGAACTGCCGCCAGCGATGAACTTGTTTTGCTGGGCGAAACCCAAGAATATGAGCCGCTAAGCCGTTCCGCTTACTTTAAAGCCATGATGGCAGAAAAAATCAAAAAAGCCGAAGAAAAAAATGGAAAATAGTCACGTTACTGTGCTTGAAATAAATTTAAATGCCATTGAATACAATTTAAATGCGTTTAAATCAAGATTGCTTCCCGAAACGAAAGTTTTAGCAGTGGTTAAGGCATTTGGATACGGAAGCAGTTCAGTTGAAATCGCGAAGTTTCTGGAATCAAAAGTTGCCTATTTTGCTGTTGCTTATTTGGATGAAGGCGTTGCGTTGCGGGAAGCAGGAGTTAAAACGCCTATTTTAGTATTGCATCCGCAGAAAATAAATTTGGAGGAAATTATCAAATCTTGCCTGGAACCTAACATTTATTCCATCACTTTATTAAACGCTGTTATTGAAACAGCCAAAAATTTAAAAATTCAAAATTACCCCATTCATATAAAATTCAACACGGGTTTAAACCGATTGGGTTTCACAAAAAAAGACATTCCCGAAATTCTATCGTTGGTTAAAAATCAACAGGAAATCAGGGTTGCTTCGGTTTTTTCGCATATCGCGGCCAGTGAAGATTTAAGCGAAAAGGAATTTACGTTACTGCAAATTAATACGTTTAAAGAAATTTCAACCCAACTTATTCCGCAATTACCATCAAAACCTTTTCGGCATATGTTAAACACATCAGGAATTATCAATTATGCTGAAGAAGCACAATTTGATTTGGTGCGTTTGGGAATTGGTTTGTACGGATTTGCAAATGATGAAGCCGAAACCTCAAAATTGCAAAATGTAATTACTTTAAAATCAGTTATTTCCCAAATTCAAACCGTTGAAAAAGGTGAAACTGTTGGCTACAACCGCGCTTTTAAAGCTGCAGAAACCGTTAAAACCGCCACCATTCCTATTGGTCATGCCGACGGAATTTCCCGACAATTTGGCAATGGCATTGGCTATGTTTACATCAACAACAAACAAGCACCCATTGTTGGCAATGTTTGCATGGATATGATTATGGTGAATGTCACCGATATCAAATGCCAGGAAGGCGATGAAGTCCTTATTTTTAAAGACCAAATGCACATAGAAGATTTGGCAAAACGCGCAAATACCATTCCTTACGAATTGCTTACCGCCATTTCCCAGCGTATAAAAAGAGTGGTGAAATAGCCTGCTCAGCACAATAAAAATCGCATTTAAACTAATAATTTGGGCCTGCCCGCCTTTTTGGTGGGCGTTCCCGCCAAAAGGCGGTCGGGCTTTCACTACTCGTTTCCCGTAAAAACGGGATAGCTCAAACAAACCGTTCAATCCCTAACGCAACCTGCTGGAAAATAAAAATCAAATCACAATATCTAATGAATACTATGATTTTTAGAATTAAGGAGAAAGCACTATTCAAATTAACTTTTTTATTATATTAGCTACACTAATCAATAACTAAATATTAAAAAAAATGGGAATGTTAAAAGAATTTAAGGAATTTGCAATGAAGGGAAACCTTATTGACATTGCAGTAGGTTTTGTAATGGGTGCCGCTTTCAACAAAATTGTAACTTCATTTACAGGCGGTATTGTTTCTCCTTTGGTTGGACTGATTTTTCAATCGGACTTCAAAGATTTAAAATATGTACTGCAAGAAGGCGTTGCCGATGAAACCGGAGCAGTAGTTGGTGAAGTTGCCGTTCTTTACGGAGATTTTTTAACAAACCTTGTCGATTTTATTATTGTGGCGGCTGTTATGTTTATGATCATCAAAGCAATTAACCGCATGAAAAAGAAAGAAGTTCCTGCGCCTGAAGCACCAAAAGGTCCGTCTCAAGAAGAATTATTGATTCAAATAAGAGATTTGCTGGCAAAAAAATAATCAAAACTTTTCACAAACTAAAAAAGGGTTCGCAAATGCGAACCCTTTTTTATGCTATTTTTTAGTTTCGTAAACTTCGGCGATTGTAGGTGAATTTTCTGCTTTATGAACAAGAATCAATTCATCGCCAACTTTTACATTTCCTGTTTGCACCACTTTAAAATAAACGCCACATTTGGTTGAATTCCAAAATTGTTTTACAATTTCCTGGGTTCCAATACGAATTCCGAGTTTGTAACAAGGCTCTCTGGGTTTGGTAACTTCCAACAAAGCTTCGCCTAATTTATAAGTATTTCCAACAAATATTTCGGTTTCTTCCA
>JAWOHJ010000042.1:0-9221 GCA_046485225.1 Lutibacter sp.
CAATATCTTCTTTAATTTTGGCTACCAATTGCGTCTCATATTTTATGGTTTCCTTGATTTGTATGATGTCAGCAATCGACTTGTTCACATCTGCAACGATGCGCCAATCTTTTTCTGATTGTGATTCTAAGGTTAAATCAGCTTTAATAAAATAAGCGCCTTTTTCTGCCTTAATATCAATTTCCTGTTGAATTTCTTTTCCTTTTCTAAAATTATCTACTTGTAATGATGATAATAAATAGGTAGGATTTTCAATTCCAACAGACCAGACAACGTTTGCTTTTAATGCTTCACTAGGCTCTGCTTTATCAACAATAACAGCACTTAAAGCAAAAATACCGAGGCCGGCATCAGCTTCCAGTTCACATTTTTTATAGGCATCAACCAAGTTGCTGCTGGAGTTTTGCAAATCGGATGAAACGCCATAAGGCAATATATTTTGAAGACCATCCAAAAAAGTGAGTTCAATTTTTTTAGTTGAATTATTAACTAATGTTGCTGTTTTTATGAACCCAAATTGGTCACCTGAACTCCATTGATATTTAAAAGTGATTTCTAATTCGTGATTTACTTCTTCAAAAATTACTTTGTTTCCAATGTTGTTTTTATATAAATTTCTCGAGATTTTATAAACACCTTCATATTTTTTAGAAAATGGTTCCCATAAATAGGTTTTGTCATCTTGATGAACCTGAACAATTGTTTTGCTTCCGGTAATTTCAGCCGATTCGATAATTTTATCATCAGTATAGTAAGGAAACAATGCATTGTTGCTGTTTTTTCTTCCCGCTGACAACCCACCATTGCTCGACAAAAACATCCAATGATTAGAGTTACTCACAATACTCATAAAAAAGGGTCTCATTTTATTAACATTGGAAATTTTATAATAACTTTCTTTTCCTATTGCTATAAGATGCCCTTCAACTTCATTTACATCAAAAGATGCTTTCTTGTTTCCTATATATATTGTTTGTTTTTTCGTCATTCTAATTTTAATTTTAATCAAATATTATCTATAAATTTAGATAAGTATTTTTTAATTTTTGATTTTTTGTTTACTTAATTTACTTTAAACGGTATGTTGGCGGTTGCGGCATGTTGATGTCCGTCATCTGCATATCCAAATAATCGATAGTTTCCTTTTACTGATGGCGCTTTAAATTTTAACTCACCATTGGTGTCCGACAAAATTGTAAAATTAACCGTTTCCGGTCTTTTTTCAAAATCGCCGCCATCATGTAAATCAGTGCTTTCAGGTAAAATTTCCCAACGGTAGTTTAACCGGTCATTTTCAAAATCGTTTATTTTTAAACTTGCCAAATATTCTTTATTTGCTTCTAAACTCACATTCTCATAAGCTGTTTTATTATTTATTACAAACGATTCAATTTGAGGCGTTCTGTTTACAGGCCAAGTTGTGTTCCATAAATAATGCATCACATCTACCGATTCCGTTTCTTTTCCATCTTCTAAAAAAACTCCGTACCACGTTGGTGTACGTTCTTGTTTTTGTCCCCAAAGAAATACATAAGAGCCAACGCATTGCAAAGAATCAGCTTCTATTGCAGCTTTATATCTTTTTAAATAATTCGCTGCTTTCAACGTGCTGTTTTCTTCAATTGGAACTCCCCAAGTTGTTTTCGGAACTTCCCAGTGTCCGGTGGCACCCCACTCTGTAACCATATATGGACCATTCCAACCAAATTCTTTAATTTGCTTTGGAAGCTCAATTATTTTGCCGTACATCTGCACAGAAAGTAAATCAATATCAGAACAACGTTCTTTAATTAAATCAATTTCATGTTGTGATATGCCGGCCAATGTTGTTGTGGTTAAATGATTTGGATCTACCTCGTGAATCATTTTAGAAATATCATTGACAGCATCCCAAACTTTCGGATTTTTAGCCCTTAAATTTAATTCGTTTCCTATGGCCCAAATAAATAATGCAGGATGATCCTTTAAAGCAATCACCTCTTTTTTTATGCGCTCAAATTGTTCTTTAACAGCAACAGCATCATTATAATCAAATCCGTGACGTTCTCTTGCCACATCAATCCCCATGGTTACCATTAAACCATTTTTTTGTGCTTCATCGAGTACTTCTTTGCCAGTTTGTTTCCCGTTATCGGTTCTCCAGGTTCTAAATGAATTTCCTCCATGTTTTGCAACTGAGGCTATTTGTCCGAATTCCAATCCGGCACCTTTTATGTAAAATGGCTTACCATTTACAAATAACTGGTATTTCCCGTCGGTGTTGGTTAAAGTTACTTTTGCCGCTTTTTGCTGAGGCAATTCAACTGTTGTTTTTTGCGGGATTTCAGCACACGACATCAAACTAAATAAACAAAACATAATAATTGTAAGGGTTTTCATTTTAAGGGTTATGATTTTATTAATAATAATTCTTCAACTTCTTCCAAAGTTTTGCCTTTCGTTTCTATCACATATTTATACACAAACAGTACAGATAAAACCGCCATTCCCGCATAAATGGCGAAAGTTACTGTTGGACCTAAATTTGTGAGTTCCCAAGGAAAAAATTGGGTTACGGTATAACTTACCAGTGAGTTGAAAAATCCGACTATAGAGATGGCTATTCCTTTTACGTTTTGTGGGAAAATTTCTGATAACATCGTCCACATTACCGGACCTAATGAGATGGCAAATGCCGCAACATATAACAAAATGGCGATTAAGACCAAACTGGCATTGATGTTAATGAAATTTTTAACTTCGTTTTGTTTGAATTCAAGTAATTGCGTTTCACTTAGTAAAGGCGCAACCCCTGCAAATAATTCATTTTGGGAAGTAAAAGTTGATCCGTTTAAGGTTGTTAAAGACGATTTAATATCCGCATTGCCAATTTTTGCAATAGTTGTTTCATTAAAACTATAGGTTGCATTGTTAAAGGCTAAAGTTGCCATGGTCAAAGCAATTGCCATAGCCGAAGTTCCAATCATTAACAATGGTTTTCTTCCTAACTTATCTATAAACCAAATAGCCACAAAGGTGAACACCAAATTGGTGAGTCCAACAACGATAGCCTGTAAAAAGGATGCATCTGTGCTTCCGCCAGCTTGTTCAAAAATGGTTGGTGCGTAATAAAAAATCGCATTGATACCTGTTATTTGCTGAAAAAAGGCCAATCCGAAAGCAATTATGAGGATTACACTCATTCTTTTGCTGAAGAAATCGGCATAGGTTCCTTTGGCTTCTTTTTTGTCGATTCCTCTTTGAATTTCTCCAATAGTGGTATCGGCAAATTCTTCACCGCCAATTTTTACCAATATCTTTTTCGCAAGTACTACTTCATTTAAACGTTGTATTAACCATCTCGGACTTCTAGGCACCAAGAAAAGCGCGAAAAAGTAAATAAGTGCCGGAATTGCTTCAACGCCTAACATCCATCTCCAGCTTTCGCCCGGTAAATCTTTCAAAAAGTAATTTGAAAAATATGCCACGGATATACCCAAAACTATGTTCAACTGGTTTAAAGAAACCAGGCTTCCTCTTAGTTTAGGAGGCGCGATTTCGGCAATATAAATTGGTGCGATTAAGATAGCGCCACCAATACCAACACCACCAATAATTCTGGCAATAACAAACGAAATATAATCAGTTGCAGTTGCCGACCAAATTGCTGAAACAGTGAACAACATGGCTGTTACAATCAATATTTTTTTTCTTCCGTATTTGTCACTTAAAGGACCTGCAGTGATGTTTCCTGCCATGGCACCAAAAATTACGCAGCCTACGGCGAATCCTAGCTGCCAATCGGACATTTCAAAATAAGTTCGGATTCCGTTTACGGCACCAGAAATCACTGCACTGTCGAATCCCAGAAGGAATCCACCCATGGCAACAATGAGACTGATGGAAATGGTATATGATTTTTTCATTTTATAATTATTGGTTGGTTATTTATTTATTTATTTATTTATTGTTCCCTTCGGTTCCGCTCAGGGTTAAAATTTATTTTTCCCTTCGACTACGATCAAGGTAAAAGGTTTAATTATAATACAATTGTTTGAATAGAGTGGGCTGGAGATTTTAAATCCGCCGTTTTTAAATTCATGGTGACACTGTAGGAAATTTCAGTATCGCTTTGATTCATCACTACAACAACAATGCTGCCATCTTCATTTTTAAAGGCAGTTGTAATCAAGTTATTTGCACTTGATACGCTTGAAATTCTTTTTGCACCCGGACGAATGAATTTTGAAAAATGCCCGATATAGTAATAAGAATTTGTGAACATCAGTTCATTTGTTTTTGTATCGCCAATAACCGGAGCAAAACATAAATTACCCACATGGTTTGGACCGCCGGTTTCATCCAACAAAATATTCCAATCTGTCCAGGCAACTGTGCCATTGTTAAAATCGTTAATCATAGATTTTCCGTATCGTTCAGCCAATTTTGGATCTTCAGATACAATTCGGGCCAAGTCATATTTTTCATTTGTGCCTTCCGTAAAAATTAAATTTTTATCAGGAAAAGCTTCATGTACGGCTCTAACATTATTGAACATAGGAATTCCATCTTTCCAATCTTCATACCAATGAAAACCAATTCCCCAAACATATTTTGAGGCTTCAGGATCACTTAAGATGACACTAGCCCTTTGAAACATTAAATCGCGGTTGTGATCCCAGGCAATAATTTTTTTGTCGCCCAAACCTTCTTTTTCCAAAGTTGGCCCTAAATAATTTTTCAAGAAATCGCGTTCTTCTTCCGCAGTATAAATACATGATTCCCAGCGTTGGGTCGCCATAGGCTCATTTTGGATGGTTAATCCCCAAATTGGAATTCCTTCTTTTTCGTAAGCTTTTATAAATTTTGCGTAATAATTTGCCCAAGGCTGGTAGAATTCAGGTTTTAATTTCCCGCCTTGTAACATATTGTTGTTTGTTTTCATAAATGCGGGCGGACTCCAAGGACTTGCGTACATGGTTAATTTTCCACCTGCAGCAGCAATGGCCAATTTTGTAAATGGTAATCTGTATTTTCTGTCGTGTTCAATGTTGAATGTTTTTAACTCAGCATCTCCTTCTTCAATATAAGTATAACTTGCGCTTGAAAAATCACAGCTGTGAATAATGGTTCTGGCCAAAGTATAGCCAATTCCTTTATCAACGCTAAAATAAGCTTCCATAAAACGGTCCTGATTTTCTTTAGATAACTTGTAAAAAGTTTCTGCGGAAGCATCCGTTAACGCAGCCCCAATTCCCATAAAGGTTTGAAACTCTTGTCCCGGATCGACCAAAATAGCGGATTCCGTTTCCAAAGGTTGTTTAAAAGCGTTGAATGTAACAGAATCTGTAAGCGTTAACTTTAAATCAGTATTGTGAGCAGATGTATAAACCAATAAGGTTTTATGTTCATCATTGGTTACAATAGTTTCGACAGTTTTTTGTTCTCCTTTTTTCGGAGTGCACCCAAAAATCGCAATTAATGCAAATACGGTTAAGGTTATTTTTTTCATTTTATATATTTCAATTTAACAAAAACAGGCAAATGATCTGAAGGATATTTCAACTCTTTTGAATCACTTAAAATTGCATATTTTTGGACTTTTAGGGTATTGTTTTTAGAGATAAAAATATAATCTATCAATAGTTTTACGGGTTCATTATGAATAAATCCGTTAAAGGTTCCTTCAGGCCCAAAAGGTTTTTCTTCAGAAATATCCCTGCTGTCATTCATAAGGTTTTTTAGTGAGACGATTCTTTCTTCATTTGGCTCAGAATTAAAATCACCCAAAAATATTACAGGATAATTTCTTGTGTTTACTTCTGATATTTTTGCAAGTATCAATTCAAGACCTTTAGTTTTGGCTTTTTCACCTTTATGGTCTAAATGCGTATTGAAAACCCAAATATTTTTTCTAGTTATTTTATCAGTAAGCAGGGCATAAGTGCAAACCCGGTTGTAAGCAGCATCCCAACCGTTAGAAACTTTATTAGGCGTTTCAGAAAGCCAAAAAGTATTGGATTCTTTCAATATAAATCGGTCATTTTTGTAATAAATATTTGAGGATTCTCCAGTTCCTTCACCTTCTCTTCCAATACCAACATAGCTATATTGAGAAAGTGCATTTGCAATATCAATGACCTGATTTGGTTTTGCTTCCTGAATCCCAAAAATATCGGGTTCGTAAAATTGAATTTGTGAAGTGAGGAATTCTTTTCGAATTGGCCAGGTATTTTTGCCGTCCACCGCAACATCCAACCTAATGTTGTAGGTCATTACTTTTAATTCCTGAGAATTGGAGAGCAAACTAACCATTATAAAAAACAACAAAACAATTGGTTTTTTCATCTTATCTTTTTGTTTGTTTCTGTCCAAATAAGTAAGAAACAAGTAAATCTTGAATTATAATAATATTATTGGTAAACTCTTACATAATCAATTTCCATCGAACTTTGCACAAAACTTCCGGCAATACTTGATTGTAAAGCTATATTTAGTAAAATATACTGATCAGTATCAAAAGGCCATGTGTTTAAATTTTTAGGAGTAGGATTGTATGTGTAATGTACAACATTGTCTACACTAAAAACCATTTTTTCAGAAGTCCATTCAAGGACATAGGTATGGAATTGAGTTGATGCTGTAGCAATAGTTTGCCCTCCATGATTTATAGTTCCTCCAGAACTTGAAGGCGTATGCATGGCACTTTGAACAAAATTTTGATTACTTCCCCAATGCTCCATAATATCAACCTCACCGCAAGCAGGCCAATTAGTGGTTCCAAAACCTTGATTGTCCCAATAGGCTCCATCCTCATTAATATTTTTTCCTAACATCCAGATAGCAGGCCATGTTCCCACACCTGTTGGTAACTTTGCACGAACCTCTATACGTCCGTAAGTAAATGCAAACTTTGAATTTAATCGTGCAGAAGTATATTGTTTTGTATACCCTTGGTCAGTAAACGATTCTTTTTTTGCTACAATTTTTAATGTACCATTGCTTACATAGGAATTGTCCGTACGATTTGTATAATGCTGTATTTCATTATTATACCAATTACCACCTGCAGGCAACTGCGTTTGATGAAACCAATTATTTGAATTTAGGGCTCCGTCAACATCAAATTCATCTGAGAATATTAATTTGGAAAATAGACCATTTTCTACATAAACAGTAATTTCTTTTGAAGTATTTAAGGCATGGCCGGTGCTTGAATAAGCAAAAGCATAAACCGTGTAGGTATTTGTTCCTTTTTCGGTAAATGTATTTTCCATTATACCGGTTGTGTTTTCTATTTTGGCTCCTGATCCAAATCTAAAACCATATTTTACGGCATTGGTGGCCGTTATAACACATTGTATTTTGCCTGAGCCATCTCCGTTGGGATTGCTGGCGTCTTTACCAACAATAGTTATTTCAAGTGAAAGATTAGAAGGTATAATAACTGTTGGCTCAACTGGCGGTACATAAGGATCATCTTCATTATCATTGCCTGAACACGAAATTATAAGCAGAAATAGAATACCTGTAATTAATTTTTTTTGAAATAATAGTTTATTAATCATTCTAATTTTCTTTAAAAATTTTTAAATAAATTAGCAAGAAGGGACAAAAAAATCCCTTCTCGCTAAAATAATTATTAGTCATATGCAATTTAGATTGCAAATTAAACTAATTATGGAAATTCTTATTATTGTACAGGTTTTGTTGATGTTAAAATTTGATACCAAGCAAAACCATTGCCTGCTTGAACAATTCTAACAATTAATTTATCTGCACTGACTGAAATAATATCATATGAACTTGCTCCAACATACCATCCCATAAAGCCACCATCTGAAATTTCAAAACTTGTGCCTCTGTATGTTGGCACGCCATAATATTCTCCATTGCCTTCAAGCGCTGCTTTTGATGAAGAAGGAAATAAGGTAACGTTTTTAACACCATACATGGTAGTAGCCACATCAACGCCATGACAAGTATCTCCGTCAACACCCAGAACACCTGCATAGGTTCCTGGTACAAATGCAGGACCATTTGTTTGTTCAAATGTCATACCGTCCTCAGTTTTTGTAAATACAAATTCATCATCATACATACACCCTTTTTCCGCATCCCAAGGTTGGATAGCATTCCACCAATTAGGCCAAGCAAACTCACCTCCGCCATAATCATCAAACACAGGTCCTAGGCCAATATGAACTGGCACATTTGCTGCCCAATACCATTTTTTACCTGCACCAATAACACCTCCGTTTAAAAATTCTTCAGCTTCAACATCTTCAAAAGAACTGTAAACTATAACTTCAATTGAAGTAGTAGAAGAAACGCCTCCTGTTCCAATTGCACTAACAGTAACTGTATACGAGTTAACGCCAACTTTGGTAAATCTATGTGTAACTTTTCCAGAAGGTGCAACTTGACTTGTACCATCTCCAAAATTAAAGTTATAGCTAATAACGTTATCAGCTGTTGCTTCAAATGTAACGAAGCCTGTTCCATCACCATTTAATAATTCTGGATCATTTAAATTCTGTCCAGCAATTAACGGGTCTGCTATCTGAACATTTGTAGGAGCAATAATATCTCCAAACTCTTGGTTTTCCTCTTCACAGCTTACAAAAAATGTAAGTGTAAGAAAAAGACCTATTATATATTTTATATTTTTCATTTTTTATATTTTTTAATTAGCAATGAATAGAGATACATTATCAATGTTTACAGAACCTGCAGCAGCTCCTAAATCAAAGAAAACGCGTGCATCACTTGCACCTGAGTTAGCAATTAAAGTAAGAGTATAAGTTTGTTTAGTTGTTGTAATGTTTACTTCCTCAGTTATATTTGTCCAAGGGGCTGCACTAAGACCTATACCTGGTAAAATAGGTCTATTTGTGTCTGACCATGCATCAAAAGACAATGTGTACGTTTTGCCTTCAATAATTTCTAATTTTTGGCTTACATTAACCTCGTATGGCTGACCAGCAGTTGCTACATTAACTGAATAATAAGTATTGCCGCCAACTGTAACTACAGGAGCAGGGTCTGTACCAACACCTATGGTCCATGGTTCGGCTCCACTCTCAAAATTACCATTGGTAATTAAACCATCATCAAATGGACCATTTCCTAAAAACAACGAAACGTTATCTATGTTTACAGAACCTGCAGCAGCTCCTAAATCAAAGAAAACGCGTGCATCACCTGCACCTGAGTTAGCAATTAAAGTAAGAGTATAAGTT
>JAWOHJ010000049.1:0-7419 GCA_046485225.1 Lutibacter sp.
ATCCGGGAATTTATACGATGAATTCATCTGGCGGAAATCAGAAATTCATCAGCAAAAACGGAGAATATCCAACATTCACTAAAGACGGAAATCGTATTTTTTACCAAACCGGCGGTGTTTTCTTCGGAAATCTGACCAAAGAACTAAAAAGTATGGATTTAAACGGAAAAGACGAACGCACCCACATTCAATCCAAATATGCAAACAGACTGGTTCCCAGTCCGGACAACAATTGGATTGCTTTTTCTCATTTGCACAAAGTGTATTTAGCACCGCTCAACCTCAACGGACAAACTGCTGATTTGGACAATAAAACCACCGCAGTTCCTGTGTCCCAATTGGCAAAAGATGCCGGAATTAATTTGCACTGGTCGGCCGACAGCAAACAGGTAATGTGGACGCTGGGAGAAACTTATTTTAAAAATGACATCAAAGACCGTTTTACCTTTTTGCCGGATTCTCCTGAAAAAGTGGGAGATCTTTCGGATAAAGGAATTTTGATAGGTTTAAAAGCAAAAGTGGACAAACCAAAAGGCATGATTGCTTTCACAAATGCCCGAATTATTACGATGGAAGGTGATGAAGTGATTGAAAACGGAAATATTGTCATCAACCAAAACCGCATTGAAGCCATCGGAAAAGCTTCAGAAATTTCCATTCCAAACAATGCCAAAGTCTATGACCTTGCCGGAAAAACCATTATGCCGGGAATCGTGGATTCACATGCGCACGTTGGCGGTTTCCGTTACGGAATGACCACCCAACAAAACTGGCAATTTTATGCAAATCTGGCTTTTGGCGTAACCACCTCACACGATCCTTCTGCCAACACCGAAACCATTTTTTCACTTGTGGAAATGATTAAAAGCGGAGCATTGACAGGACCGCGTCTTTACTCAACAGGTTACATACTTTACGGTGCCGAAGGAGATTTTAAGGCTGTGATCAACAATATAGACGATGCGCGTTCAAGCATTAAACGCACCAAGGCTTTTGGAGCACTTTCGGTAAAAAGTTACAACCAGCCTCGCCGCGACCAGCGCCAGCAAGTGTTACAGGCTGCGCGAGAAGAAGGCATCAATGTGGTTCCCGAAGGCGGCTCCACTTTTTTCCATAACTTAACGATGGTCATTGATGGCCATACCGGCGTGGAGCACAACATTCCTGTAGCGCCTGTTTATAAAGATGTTCTTGAACTTTGGGGCGCCAGCGAAGTTGGTTATACGCCAACATTGATTGTAAATTATGGCGGACTCAATGCTGAAATTTACTGGTATCAAAAGACGAATGTCTGGGAAAATGAAAAATTGCTGCAATTTACGCCAAGAAGCATTATTGATGCACGTTCCCGACACAGAATGATGATTCCGGACGAAGAATACGAAAACAGCCACATTCTCACCTCCAAAAGTGCAAAAACCCTGTCTGATAAAGGCGTAAAAGTAAATTTAGGCGCACACGGACAATTGCAGGGAATGGGTGCGCATTGGGAATTGTGGAGCCTTCAACAAGGCGGAATGAGCAATATGGAAGCCTTAAAAACCGCCACCATCAACGGTGCAAATTATATTGGCGCCGGGAAAGATGTTGGGTCGTTAAAAGTGGGTAAAATGGCCGATTTACTAGTTTTGGATAAAAATCCGCTAGAAGATATCCAAAACTCAAACAGTTTGATTTTTACCATGGCAAACGGAAGGTTGTATGACAGCAGCACGATGAACGAAGTGGGTAACGAACCTAAAATACGAGCACAGTTTTATTGGGAAAACAACAAATACAACGCTTCGTTCCCCTGGCACGAAGCAAGCAACAGCTTTATGCAACAGGAATGCTGCGGTGCAGGGCATAATTAAAATGATTTATTGAATTAAAATTATAGACTAAAAGCTCCTTTTCCAAGGAGCTTTTTTAATTATTTTTTCACTTTGATGTATTTCTTTAAATCGGAGGTTAAAATTTGGTCGAGTTCCTTTTCGTTTCCCAGGCTTGTTGCGACGAAAACCATTCCAAAAAACGGATACTCATTGAAATCTACTTTTCTTAATTCCATCGGATTTTCAAATTCTGAAAGCAGCAACTCATAATCGAAAGACGCAATTTTGCTTTCGGGAATTCCAGAATTATTGTCCAGCAAAATAAGGCTGTATTTTTTGTTTTTTCCGGCATTAAACAATTCCTTCCAGTTTGGTTTTATACCGTTTAAAAAATATTGGTACGAATTAAATCCGTACGCAAAGTAAGACAAATCGGCCGTGGTGCACCAGCCCCCAAAACGCATAGGGTTGACTTCTATGGGAATGATGGTTCCATTTTTATCAACACGAACTTCCACGTGAAAAGGAAAATTTTTCAAATTAACCAGTGCGCCAAGTGTGTTTAAAAATTTCTGCATCGTTGGCAAGTGCTTTTCGATAATTTCTTCGGAAGTGGTGTACACCCGGTCGTTTACATCTTTTCCCGTTGAAAATCGGTGATGTAAAATGGAGAAAATTACAGGGTCTCCTTCTTTGTTGAAATAACAGTCCATTGCATATTCTTCACCTTCAATGCATTCCTCAACAATAAAATTGGAAGTATCCACCACTTCATTTGGGTAAAAACTTCTGATTTCAGCTATATCATTGGTAATTTTTTTTAACACCGCTGGCCATTCTTCGGGATTTTCAACTTTATGGACGCCCAAACTAAAAAAGCCAACGGCCGGTTTTATAATGAACGGAAATTTTACTTTTTCCATCGATAGATGCGACAATTCTTCAAACTTAATTCCTTTAAAAAAGTAATCTGAAAAAATAGCCTTCAACAATTCCCGAAACTTAATTTTGTTTTTAAAAACCTGAATTTGACCGGGCAATTTTGTGGAAGCCAAGTTTTTCTCAATCCAGCTGATGGTATTTTCGGAGTTTGTGTAAAGCGGACAATTGGGATTATTTTTAATAAATTCAACGGCTTCTTTTTCTGAAATCCAATTTAACGAATCGTCAGAAATCATTGCCCTCGCTGCTTCGGTTGATACAATTTCAAGGTTGTTTTCTTTTATGGTTTTAAGCAAAAATGAGGAGATGTAGGGTTGGTCAATTAGAATCATTTGAATGGGTTTTTTCCAAAGTTAAAGGTTAAGACAAAAGTAAAGAATAATGCAATAACAACAATTTTCTTCACGCATCTCATTTTGGATTGTACTCAGGTTATTTTTCTTTTCCCTTTTCTTTTTCAACTTCCTTGTCTTTTTCTATTTCTTTTTTTATTTCTTTTTCGTCACTTTCTTTTACTTCATCATCTTTTCTGAAACCAATCAGGCTGCGGTATTTGAGCTCGGTTTTTTTCAATTCTTCCTCCATATTTCGGTATCTGGTGATGTCCTTAATGGTGATTACAACAGCGATTACTTTATTTTGTTTGTCCAAAATTGGCCTTCCGCTCAATAAAACCCTTTTCTTTTGTTCCAATTTTGGGTTATAGAGCACCACATCCACATTATCCGTAGACTCACCAACCAATGCGCGCTCCATAGGAAGTTTTTGTATGGGAAATATTGTTTTTCCGTCGGGGAAATACAATTCAAAATGTTCGGAAAAATTGGTGGAAATCTTAGAATCGTCTTCTGTTCCAAAAAGCTCATTCGCCATATCATTGGCCAAAATAACCTGTTTATCTGTGTTCGCAACGATAACGCCATCGCTGACATTCTCCAAAATCAGGTTTAATTTTTGTTCATTTTCATATAAATCATTCAAAGCTGCCTGCTCTTCTTCTTCCAATTTTAACTGGTCGGTGATATCGCGCGCGATAGCGTATAAAAGTGCTGTGGAAGCATCAATAGTTGCCGTCCAAGACAACCATTTAATGTCACCATCTTTGCACACCCATCGGTTTTCAAAATTTACCAAAGGCGTGCCTTTTTGAAGTTCTTCCAATGCTTTTTCCGTAGTGGCTAAATCTTCAGAAAAAATATAGTTTGTAAAAGGTTTACTTTTTAGCTCCAAATCACTATATCCCAACACTTTGCTTAAAGACGGATTTATTTTTATAAAAGTGTTTTTTGAAGCGACCACCAAAATATCCAAAGACATATTAAAAAAAGTATCGGCAGCCTTCAAGGATTCTTCCACTTCTTTTTTAGCGGTGACATCCCTTGCAACCGCATATAAAAGTTCGGTTTCAGTATCCGGATAGGTTGTCCAGCTTAACCATTTTAATGAACCGTCCTTACAAATATATCGATTCTCAAAATTCGCAGTGATGGCACCTGATTTCAATTTTGCCAATTCCTGAAGGGTGGAATCTAAATCTTTGGCGTAAACGAATGACATAAATGGTTTGCCCAAAAGTTCAGCTTCCGAATAACCCAATATTTTTGTTGTTGCCGGATTGACTTTTAAAAAGGTATCGCTTGATGAAATAATTAACATATCTCTTGAAAGATTAAAGAAAGTATTTCCGGCTACCAACAATTTTTGGGAATTAATTCTTTCGGTGATATCGGTCGCAATCGTTCCCACTGCAAAAACCCTGTTCGCGGCATCAAACAAAGGGAATTTAACAGCCAAATAGGTATGCAATCCGTCTGGTTGTTCAAGAACTTCCTCCACCTGTATTTCCTTTTCTAATTTTACCGCTTCCAAATCCGTACTTCGGTACCTGTCGGCTGTTTCTTTAGGCAAAAAATCGTGGTCGGTTTTGCCTTTGATGTCTTCCTCTTTCAACTTATAAATGGTTTCATATTGCTTATTGATCAGCAAATATTCGCCATTTATTTTTTTGACGGAAATTGGATTGGTAGTGTTGTCTATGATTGACTGCAGCAATTTACGATTCTCCAACAATTTAATTTCTGCTGCATTTTTTGCTTTTAGCTGCGTTTGAATAATAAAATAAACGACCGTCAAAAGTCCCAAAGAAAGCGCAATTAAAGCGAGCGAAATCCAATCCCACAAAAGCGGCATTTCAGGAAGTATGTGGTTCCAATAAATTAAACCGAGTGCCAAAATAACGATAAAGTTAAAAATGTAACCCAGTATTATTTTTGTTTTAAAGACGATTTTCATCTGTTTAAATTTTATTTTTTAGCGGTAACAGCGGCTGTTCGCCATTAATTATTCCTTCGTGTATCAAAATTTGTTATGCTCGTTTCATTTTCTTATTTTTTAACCGGGAAATCTCTATTATATGGATTTAATCTACTAATCTAACCATTTTAGTTGGATTTTAAGCTCATTTTCAACTCGTTTTTTAAATTATTATTTTGAAATTTCTTCTGAAAATATTTGAATTTCCCTAAGTTTATAAATTCATAATTAACAAAATGACAATTTTTCGTTACAATTTATGACATTCAAGGATTTAATAAAATTGTTTATTATTTTTGTACTTAATAAACACTATGAATTATGTCAATTAAAAAACAGTACTTAAAAAACAAATCCAACTGCAAAGTAACCTTTAGCATTGAAGCAAAAGATGCCCAGAATGTTTCTGTAATTGGTGATTTTAATCATTGGAATGCGAAAGCTGACCCATTAAAAAAATTAAAAAACGGAACTTTTAAAGGAACTGTGGATTTACAAAAAGGGCAATCGTATGAATTTAGATATGTTGTTGACGGCGATTATGTTAACGACGAAGAAGCCGACGATTATTTATGGAATGATTTTGCCGCCGGAGAAAATGGCGTTTTAAATCTTTAAGGCCCCCTAACCCCTACTTCGACTCCGCTCAGTACAGGCTCGGAAGAGGGAACTTTTTGAATTTCAGCTAATTGAAGTGTCTAATCTTTAATTAAAAATTCAATTTGCGTAAGGGATTGCGCGGCCTGTTTGAGCGCTCCCGATTTTTCGGGACGCGAGTAGCAAAAGCCCGACCGCCTTTTGGCGGGAACGCCCTACAAATTATATTTCACTGAAAACAGGTACAATCTTGGCTGAATAAAGTACAGGGAAGTCGTGTTACTGTCGGAAATTTCATTGTAACTGTCTGTGTTCATCGACGTGTTGTTGGTTAAATTGTTCGCCGAAATTTTAAATTCCCATTTGCTGTCTTTTTGCTGATAATACAGGTTTGCGTTTACAAATGAATAGTTGTTTTTCACCGTATTTTCATCGTTTTTGTAGTTGTAATAGCTATAATCGGCCGTTAAAATGAAGTTTTTCAAAAAACCGATTTCCATATTTGCAAACGGTCTGTCGGTGGTGCTTCCCGTATTTGAATATTCGGAAAACGATTTTTGGTAACCTACCTCAAAATTTGGCGCATTTTTAAATTTACTGGCCACACTTGCCTGATAATTGTGGGAAAGCGATTTTGACTTAATTTCTTCGTTATTTACGGTATTGTTAAAGGTTGAATTTGAAAAATTGGCGCTAAAATTCGTTTTAAGTCGGCTGTACGTTTTGCCATACCTTAAATTTGCAGAAAATGTTTCATCGGCCAAATTTGAATTTATTGGATAGGAAATCCTATCTACGCCAATTAATTCTGTGCTGTTTTTTACCCCGTTTACTTTTTTATTGTAGTTCACAGACGCATTTAAATTGGTGAATGAAAACATACTGAAACTAAAATAATTTAAGGAATACCGGTGATACAACGCATTTTCCAGCAACCTGTTTCCGCGTGTTAAAGCGTTGTAATTGGACAACATAAAGCCTTCCGCAATTTTATTGATGTCGGAAAACTGGGTGGAAATTGAATAATTGAAACGCAGGCTTTCCGATGATTTTAACTGTAAACTTGCATACACATCAGGCAATAACTTTGTTTGATTCTCGCTGATTTCCGTGCCTAATTGGTTGTCTTTTGTGATGTATTGGTGCAAACTTACGCCCGGATTGAACGTAAATTTTCCTGAAACCACCTTGTAATGAAGTCCTAAAAACAAATCGAAAAAATTATAATTCACTTCATTTTTCAGTTGCTCATCGTTAAAATTAAGCACTGTTCCATCGCTTAAATTTTGGGAAATACGTGAGGTTAAATTCTGATCGCTCAGCGTGCTTCCCAAGGTAATGTTGATATTGCTTTTTGGTGTTAACAAATAATAGTAGTCCAACTTTGCATCCAGCTTGTTGGTGTTTGATTTTTTATACTGAATCAAATCGATGATGGCTTCGGCATTGTTGGACGGAATTATTTCAAACGGCTGTGAGGTTGCCAGGGAATTGTACAAAGGTTTGTCCTTTTCATATAAGTGTTGCAATTCTACCGCGAAAATATTTTTTTCGTCGATGGTGTAATACAGGTTGAAATTTTGGTTTAAGGTCGCCGGTTTTTCTTCTTTGTAAGCATCGGCACTTCGTCGCGTTGAAGTGACATCAAGCATTTCGGTTTGTTCAGACAATTTTCCAAAAATATCATAACTAATGTGTACTTCATTGGTTGGTTTGTAGGTGGTACTGAATTTTAACATCCCCAATTTGCTGC
>JAWOHJ010000058.1:0-4870 GCA_046485225.1 Lutibacter sp.
CGGAAAAAAATATGCCCACTCAGAGCAAGCCGTAAAACTGCAATGCTCCGATTGTCATTTTAAAGACAAACCAAATACAACGGTATACAGCAAGTTAGATGCAGAAAGTTTATTGGTTTTTTTACATCGGGATTATACACATAATGACAAACCAATTATTACGGTTGAAAATGGCAAGCATCCACTGGTAAACACTTATGTAGATGCTTCAGGAAAAGCTTTTTTAATCGGTAAAAAGGACGGTAAAATTCACGAGTTAAAACCGCAGTCGGAAATTTGTTCCCGAGACAATGCCCATAAAAATGTGAGTTGTGCCACTTGCCATTCTTCGTGGACATCCCGCTGCATTGGTTGCCATAACGAATACGATAAAGATGAGCCACGCGCTTTCGATTTATTGGATTTAAAATATGGAAAAGGCCAGTGGAGAGAACATGTTGCTGAATTTTCCTCATCACTTCCCGCAATGGGCGTTAGGGAATCTAAAAATAAAAGACATATTGAACCTGCTATTCCGGGAATGATTTTAACCATTGACAAAGGAAGTTATGCAGGAAAGGAAATTGGAAAGGATGTTTCTTTTTTCAGATTGTATGCTCCAAATTCTCCGCACACCACCACAAAAAGTGTGCGTGATTGCAAGTCGTGCCACGCAAATTCGGCAACCTTGGGTTATGGAAATGGAGAATTGGTTTATGAGATTAAAAATGGCAAAGGAAAATGGAATTTTACGCCGGAATATGAAAATAATCCAAACGATAATTTGCCTGAAGATGCCTGGATTCCCTTTTTAACTGCGCCAAAAAAAGGTATTATCAACTCAACCAGACTTGATTTTAGGCCATTCACAGTTGAAGAACAGCAGCAATTATTACTGGTTGGCGCTTGTTTGCAATGCCATAAAGATGATTCTAAAGTGATGAAGCAAAGTTTGGTTAACGGAATTAAACCTTTATTGAAAAAATTAAACAAAAGTTGTATATTGCCTAGCTGGAATTAAAAACTTTTAGAATGGTTAAAAAAATTGCGCTTTTTGCATTTGTACTTGTTTCTGTTTTAGACCTTATAGGGCTTATCTTTAATATAGAAAGCCTGCTCTACGTATTTAAGCCCTTCATCATGTTGGCGCTTTTATTTTTGTACACAAAGTCGGTTTCTGATATAAATAAATGGTATTCCACAGCGCTGATTTTTTCTTTTTTTGGAGATGTGTTTTTAATGTATTCAGGGCAACTTCCATTTAAAATAGGTTTAATTTCTTTTTTGATTGCACATATTTTATTTATAAAAATTGTGATGCATCGCATTAAAAAAGTTTCATTTTTAAACATTGTAACAGCAATAATACCATTTGGAATATTTTTATACTTGCTTATTTTTATCCTGAAGGATACGCTTGGAGAGCTTTTGGTTCCTGTATTAATTTACGGATTTACAATCTCAGTGTTTGGGGTAGTTTCGTTGGTTAATTACTTGGAAACTAAATCCACCAAATCAATTTGGATGTTGATTGGTGCCATTGTTTTTATGATTTCAGATGCGCTTTTGGCCATCAATAAATTTTACCTTCCAAAAGAGATTTTTGAAGTTTTAATTATGGGAGCTTACATTATTGCACAATATTTAATTTTCCGTTCTATGATCTTAGATACAGAAAAAAGCAGCAATTAACACTGATATTAGTGAGAATAAACTGCTTAAATTTGGAATGTTTATGTAGAATTATTTCGAAAAAATTTCATTGTGCTGTTCTTGAACACGAATAAAAGTGGTTCTTTTTGTCAGTTCTTTTAATCTGCTAGCTCCAACATAAGTGCAGGTAGAGCGCAAACCACCCAAAATATCCTGAATTGTATTTTCAACCGCTCCACGAAATGGAATTTCAACTGTTTTTCCTTCAGAAGCCCTGTATTCTGCAATACCGCCCACATGTTTATTCATGGCAGTTTCAGAACTCATGCCATAAAATTGTTTGAATTTTTCGCCGTTAATTTCAATAATTTTTCCACCGCTTTCTGTATGTCCGGCAAACATGCCGCCCAACATCACAAAATCAGCTCCGCCACCAAATGCTTTTGCCACATCGCCGGGAATTTTGCAACCTCCATCAGATACTATTTGTCCGCCCAATCCGTGAGCTGCATCGGCACATTCAATAATTGCCGACAATTGCGGATATCCAACGCCGGTTTTAACGCGGGTTGTACAAACAGACCCCGGGCCAATGCCAACCTTTATCAAATCAGCGCCTGCCAATAACAATTCTTCCACCATTTCACCGGTGACCACATTTCCGGCCATGATTATTTTATCTGGATATTGTTCCCGTGTTTTTTTTACAAAATTTACAAAATGTTCAGAATAGCCATTGGCAACATCAATGCAAATAAACTTAAGTTGCGGATGCTGGTTAAAGGTGGCAGCCAATTTTTTTGAATCTGCTGATCCTATTCCGGTACTTACGGCAATATAATCTGTTAATTTGTCTCCTGCATTTTGCATAAATTCTTTCCATTTTTGCAAAGAATAATGCTTGTGAATTGCTGTAAACATTTTGTGAGTTGCCAATGCAGTTGCCATTTCAAAAGTGCCTACAGTATCCATATTTGCTGCGATGATTGGGACGCCGCTCCACTTGTATTTGCTGTGTAAAAACGTAAATTCTCTCTCTAAGCTAACCAAAGATCTCGAGCTTAACGTTGAACGTTTTGGACGAATCATAACATCTGTAAATCCTAATTTTAAATCGGTTTCTATGCGCATTTTTCTTACAATATTTTAAACGATGATACTTTTTCCTTTGCTTGCTAAATTTTTATCATTATCGAAATAAAAATCTATTCTTCCTAAATTTATGCCGTAACAGCCTACCTGATTTACCAGCACATTTTCGTCAATAATATTTTTTGTGACCGTTGGTTTTGGTAAAAAAGTATGCGTATGGCCACCAATGATTAAATCGATATTTTTTGTTTTTGAAGCCAATTCCATGTCGCTTATTTTTTCATCTTTATAGCGATAGCCTAAATGGGACAGGCAAATGACCAAATCACATTTTTCATCTTCTTTTAAAATACGGCTCATATCTTGGGCAATTTCTAAAGGGTTTAAATATATGGTTTCTTTATACATTTTTGGATCGACCAAGCCTTCAAGTTTTATTCCCAATCCGAAGACACCAATTTTAATGCCGTCTTTCACAAAAATTTTATAAGGTTTTACGTGGGAATTTAAAACGGTGTTTTTAAAATCGTAATTGGCCGACAAAAAGTTGAATTGTGCGTGAGGCAATTGCGCAAATAATCCGTCAATGCCATTGTCGAAATCGTGATTTCCAATGGTGGCTGCATCATATTTTAGCATGCTCATTAATTTAAATTCCAGTTCGCCACCGTAAAAATTGAAATATGGCGTTCCCTGAAAAATATCTCCGGCATCCAACAATAAGGTGTTCGGGTTTTCTTTCCTGATGGATTCAACCAAAGTTGCCCGCCGCGCAACGCCGCCCATATTTGCATATCTGCTGTCAGTGCTGGGAAATGGATCAATATGGCTGTGCACGTCATTGGTATGCAAAATAGTGATGTGTTTGGTGTTTTTTGAATCAAACGATTGCAATGAGAGTCCGCCAAGGGTCAAAAATGCAGTTGCCGCAGCCGATTTCTGTATAAAATTTCTTCTTTGCATCTGCTTAATTCTTTATTGTTTTTTCATTTCTAAATCTTCCGTCCAAACTAACTTTAACGGTATCCGTTGCTTTAAAATAATCAATAATGGCATTTCTCACTTTATAATCGAGTATGTGAATATTCACCGGATCTTTAAAGAAATTCATATTGTCGCCGCCGGTTTGCAAATAATCTGATGTTAACACAAAATAAGTTTTTGAAGTGTCAAGGGCGGCGTTATTTATTTTTAGGTCATATCCTTCTTCTGTAACGGTTAAATTAACCTGTTTAGAAAGTGGATGTGCAACATTTTGGGAAATCAGGTAACTTACCAATTCCGTTATTTTTTCTGAAGTCAATTCAACAACCACCAAACTGTTTTCAAAAGGCATTAAATTAAAAGCGCTTTCATTGGTGATATTCCCTTTCGAAATCCCGGCCCTGATGCCGCCATAATTAAACATAGCAAAATCAATATTTTTTCCGGTTCTTGAATTAAATACCGGATTTGCTCTCTCATAACTCAAATCGGCCATCAAATTTCCCAAACTACTTTCTAATTTGCCATCATTTCTATATAAACTTATAGGGGTGTAGCTAATCACGGTGCTCATTTCTTTTTCAACCTTTTCTCTATACGGTTTAATGGTATTTTCAATGGTTTTGTCGGAATCAATGGTCTCCCTTGTTTGTATTTTATCGCCAGTAATATCATTTCGCGCTACCATTCTCATTGCCATTATAAAACCTCTATTAACATGCTTATTAAGTAAAGAGCGCCTAGCCCTAACCAGCACAACAGGAAAAGCGTAAGTGCAAACACTGTGACGGTTACGACCTTTTGCCAATCCATACTTTTTCCTTAATTGTATTTGTCAGGGCCAATAGAAACAATACTTTCTACTTCCCTAGGTGTACCAAGCCCTAGATTATCAACATGAAACTCTACTTCTTCTGCTGTACCTAGGATTAGCATCGAGCAAGGATATCCATCAACCATATACTCTACGTCGTACACATTGTAATTATCCATAATAACCTCTTTAAAATTCTGGAATATCCCACTTTTGACCCGTGGGCCGTGATCCGCGATCCTTGTTACGTAACGCCTTCTTCATATCATAATACTCCGGTGTAAGCGCTTCGTATATATCCCATGCATGATTAAATTTAAAATCATAAACTTCTGCAAGGCTGTCTAA
>JAWOHJ010000252.1:0-12036 GCA_046485225.1 Lutibacter sp.
TTAAAATCCGAATCGCTGACGGCAAAATATTTAAATCATCAGTTAAAAATTGAAGTTCCTAAAGTCAGAAGAAAATCCAACCAAGTCATTGAAGTGATTGGCGCCCGGGAACACAATTTAAAAAACATCAATGTCACTTTTCCCTTAAATAGCTTAACAGTGGTTACTGGTGTTTCAGGAAGCGGAAAAAGCACCTTGGTCAGCAAAATATTGTATCCTGCAATTCAAAAACAATTGGGTGGCCACGGAGAAAAAGTGGGCCAGTTCACCGAGTTAAAAGGTGCGATGAAAACCATAGAAAATATTGAGTTTATCAACCAAAATCCAATCGGGCGATCGAGTCGCTCAAATCCGGTTACTTATGTAAAAGCTTTTGATGATATTCGTACCTTATTTGCTGCAGAAAAATTATCAAAAATAAGAAACTATCAGCCAAAACATTTTTCATTTAATGTGGAAGGCGGCCGATGCGAAACGTGTAAAGGCGACGGCGAAGTAACCATTGAAATGCAATTTATGGCCGATGTGCATCTGGAATGTGAAGCCTGTAAAGGAAAACGATTTAAAAAAGAAGTGTTGCAGGTAACCTTTCAGGGAAAATCCATTAATGATGTTTTAAACAGCACCATTGATGATGCCGTAGCTTTTTTTACAAAACATAGAGAGACAAAAATTGCAAAAAAATTAAAACCTTTGCAGGATGTTGGCTTGGGTTATGTTACGTTGGGACAATCATCTTCTACCCTTTCGGGCGGTGAAGCTCAGCGAATCAAACTGGCTTCCTTTTTAGTGAAAGGAACGCGCCAGGACAAATCGCTTTTTATTTTTGATGAACCAACCACAGGTTTGCATTTTCACGACATCAAAAAGCTGTTAAAATCCTTTAATGCACTCATAGAAAACGGACATTCCATTATTGTGATTGAGCACAATATCGATTTGATAAAATGCGCCGATTACATCATTGATTTGGGTAAAGAAGGCGGAAAACTGGGCGGAGAACTTATTTTTCAGGGAACGCCTGAAGCACTAGCAAAATGTAAGGAATCTTATACTGCACCCTATTTGGCCGAAAAATTAAGATAAAATAAAAAAATGCCTAAAGTAAATGATCATTTACTTTAGGCATTTTTAAAATAAAACTTGTAAGTTAAAAATTACTGTTTGGTTTCAGCATTTAAAGCATCCAACTTGGTTTTTGCCAGCACAAATTCAGGGAACAATTTTATGGCGCGTTCAAAACTTATTTTTGCCTCATTCTTTTTAGTCAAATTCTCAGCAATAATGCCTTCCAAATAAGCAATAGCGGCTTTTAAATCAACTTGCTGATTGTAGTTTTTATTAACCTGAAATGTAATTTTCACGGTTTTGTCATCAGGAAGTTTGTCCGCTTTTTTTATCGAAACAAAAGCATCCTCAAATTTGTTCATTGCAAATTGCAATCCGGCCAATTTATAAGCGTGATAATTGTTATTGGTTTTTGCTAATAAATTCTGATAACCTTCAACAGCTTTTTCTGTTGCACCCATAGATTCTAAGGAAATTGCGTTCATTTCCAAAAAATCCAAATTATCTGGTTTGTTTTTCAAAATATCGTTGGTCACCAAAAAACAAGAAATAAAATTCCGCTCATTAAAATACAAATAGGCCAAACTGTCTTTATAAACACTTTTTGGACCTTCCATCAAAATAATGGAATACATCGCATTTGCAGCTACAGTTTTATCTCCAAACTCCAAAGCCTGCTTCATCTTTTGTTGTTCAAATGCAACACCATTAGCGGTTTGCGCCATTGCTGCAGCAGCAATTACAAAAGAAATTATGGTAAAAATTCGTTTCATCAATTTTAGTTTAAATATTAAAGAGCGAAAATATTAAATTTATGCTAAAAACAACATATTTAACAAAATATAAATTCATGATATTGAATTTCAAATGGTCAATTACTTTACTTCTTCGGAGGATATTTACTAAAAATCATACATTGAAGTTAATTTATTCAGCTTATGTAAAGAAATTTATATTAATGTGTGAATAATATAAATTATTATGATAATTATGTAATACTTCCTGTTTTAATAAAGGCCATATTTGTTATTCGTAAAAAAATTATTACAAACTGCAAAAACACTAAAAAATAAATAAAATGAAAAATACTAAAATGAAAAATACCATCGGGTTCTTTATTATAACTGTTGTCTTACTGATAATGGGCTGTAAAGAAACACCAGTGGAAAAAGAAGTCATCATTGTACCCACCAAAACTGTTGTAGTTGAAAAAGAACCTGCGGAAAAATCAACTTCCATCAGCTTAGATAAAAAAGGTGTAGAGTTGAAAACGAAGGAATTAGATGTGGAAATAAAAAATGATTAATCTGATATCTTTCAATTCCAAGTTTAATTTACTTGATGAAGAGATTGAATAAAATCAGAAAAAGCAGCATCATTATTATTAAGCACAAAAAAAGGTCTGAAAAACAGACCTTTAATTTTGGGTGGAAGACCGGGTTCGAACCGGCGACCCTCGGTACCACAAACCGATGCTCTAACCAGCTGAGCTACAACCACCATATAACTTGCGGATGCAAATGTAAAACATTTCTGTTTTTCTGCAAACATTTTTACATTAAATTATCAAAAGAATTTACGGCCACATAACGCTCTGTATTGAAGCCTTCTGCAGCCTCCACGCCTACCAGTCGGCCCAAATCCTGCGCCCGATATAGCACGCTGTCCAAAAAGTTTTTGCTCGAAATTGGCGAGGTTGGCTCATTACTGTTCGGATCATAGAACTGAGAGCTGTATGCTTTTACCGCTTCCATTTTTTTATCTATAAATCCCGAAACATCTACCACAAAATCGGGTTCTAAATTTTTCCATTGAATATAATGATACACAAACTTAGGCCTCCAGGCTTCTTGCTTTACACCATTTAGTTTGGTTTCAACTTTTACCAAACCCGATAAAAAACAAGCATCTGAAACCAACTTACTTCCTTTTGAATGATCAATATGTCGGTCGTCTAATGCATTACACAACACAATTTCTGGTTTGTATTTCCGTATTATTTTTATAATCTCCAGTTGGTGTTTTTCATCATTTACAAAAAAACCATCAGCAAAACCTAAATTTTCCCTGATTTCAACCCCTAAAATTTTTGCGCCATTTTTTGCTTCTTCTTCTCTAATTTCAGCAGAACCTCTTGTTCCCAGTTCTCCTTTGGTCAAATCTAAAATTCCGACTTTCTTTCCCAATGAAATTTCTTTTGCGATGGTTGCGCCACATCCCAATTCTACATCATCCGGATGTGCTCCAATGGCTAAAATTGCTAGCTTCATAAATAAACTTTCTTTAATTTTTATGCAAAGATAGTATTTTTTTTAGCGTTGGTATTTTGTGAGAACACTGTATTTTAATGCATTTAAATTAGGTTTTAAAAACAAAAAGTATGTTTTTATATATAAACAGTATAAATATATGTACAAATGGTAAAAATAAATTTGGTGGTTTCAAATTGTTTAATTACCTTAGCACTAGTAATTTAAAAAAACTAACCCCTAAATCCCAAAGACGATGAAAAAATTAGCACTTACAATCTCATTTATACTGGCACTTTCGCCTATCGCCTATTCACAAATTTCGGATTTGGAAAAAAGCGCCTTGTTGGATTTATATAAATCAACCAAAGGCCAAACTTGGAACACCAATTGGGATTTATCTAAAGATGCTTCTTCTTGGAACGGAATAACTGTTGAAAATAATGCAGTGACCGAAATTAATTTAAGCATGAATAATTTAACCGGCCCAATTCCTGCCACTATCGGTAATTTAACTTCCTTGCGTCATTTAAATTTAGGTTTTAATAAAATAAGCGGTACAATTCCTTCCGAACTTGCAACCATCGAATCTTTGGTAACAGTGCAGTTATTTATGAATCAGCTTGAAGGTCAGATTCCTGCAGCCATCGGAAATTTAAAAAACCTAAAAGAATTGGTTTTATTTAATAATTTTATCAGCGGAAATTTACCTGAATCAATTTATGACATCGCAAGTCTTGAAATATTACACTTAAGCAGCAATAATTTATCCGGAATAATTTCACCTGCCATCAAAAATTTACACCTCCTAAAAACATTGAGTTTGTTTGATAATACAATGAACGGAATGTTACCTAAACAAATTGGAGATTTAACTAATTTAACTGAACTTTCTTTGGCCAATAATTCATTTGAAGGAACTATTCCTGCTGAATTTAGCAAGCTTTCAAAGTTGGAAACATTGTTACTGATTAATAATAAGTTTACTGGTCAAATAAGCCCTTCGATAAAAAATTTACCGAAACTCTTAAATTTTGAATACAACAACAATGACGTTGAAGTATCATCTAAATATTCAAATCCAATAACACAAGTCGTATTAATATCCCAATAATAAACGTTTGATTAATTAAAAAGGAAAAAGAGACTGCGCAAACAGCCTCTTTTTTTTTGATTTTAATATAATCTTGTGACCTCATGATTATGTTTGATTCATTTTGATTTAGGCGCTCGCTAAATCTGCTGCAAACATTGTTTCCTGTCGAAAAGCATATTGAATTATGCTTATTTTCGATTGGTAAACCAAACAAATTTTATTTATAATACTATTGATTTTAAGTATGGTTGGGCACACAACTATTCCTTTAGTAATTATATATTTGTAAAAATTAATTCAACTTTATTCGAGTAACCCAAATTTAAACAATGAGAAAAATAATTTCAATAGCAATGGCCGTATTGCTTTTAGTTGGCGCCATTTTATTAACAAAGTACTTGATTGATTCAAAACAGAAACCAAAACCTAAAGTTGAAAAAATAATAAAAACTGTTTTTACCGAAACAGTAACCAATAAAATGATTCCAATAGTTATTACCTCAAACGGAAATTTGGTTGCCAAAAACAAAATTGAATTGTATGCTGAAGTTCAGGGAATTTTGAAAAATACTTTAAAAGAGTTTAAAGCCGGCACCACATATGGGAAAGGCGAAATATTGGTTAGCATTAACAGCGACGAGTTTTATGCAAATTTACAGGCTCAAAAAAGCACACTTTTTAATGCCTTAACGGCAATAATGCCAGATATTAGGCTAGATTTCCCTGAAAGTTACGATAAGTGGCAAACTTATTTGCAAAATTTCGATTTAAACAAAACTGTCCAAAAACTGCCGGAACCTGCTTCAGAAAAAGAGAAATTCTTTATTTCGGGCCGTGGTATTTACACAAACTACTACAATGTAAAAAATTCAGAAGTAAAATTGAATAAATATACGTTGCGAGCTCCTTTTACAGGAATCTTGACCGAATCATTGGTAAATCCGGGAACATTAATCAGGCCCGGACAAAAATTGGGAGAATTTATAAATCCGGCTGTTTATGAAGTTGCGGTTTCCGTTAAATCCGAATTTCGTGATTTGCTTCAAGTAGGTAAACAGGTTGAATTGCAAAATTTAGAAAAAACAAAAACGTGGACTGGCAAAGTAATCAGAATAAATGGAAAAGTGGAAACTACCACACAGACCATAAAAACCATTATTGAAGTTGCCGGTTCCGATTTAAAAGAAGGACAGTATTTGGAAGTTGCACTTAGCGCCAAATCTGAAGAAAACGCTTTTGAAGTTTCCAGAAATTTATTGGTTGAGAACAATAAATTGTATGTTGTAAAAGATTCTATTTTGGATTTGGTGACCGTAAATCCTATTTTTGAAAATCAACAAACTGTTGTTGTAAAAGGGTTAATTGACGGAACCCAAATTTTGGCAAAACCTATTCCCGGTGCTCATGCCGGAATGTTAGTTAAGGTATTTACTGAAAATAAAAAGCAATAATGAGAAATATTATCTCCTATTTTATAAAATTTCCGGTTGCGGTAAACATCTTTATTCTTGCTTTTATTGGTTTCGGACTGGCGGGCGCTTTATCTATGAAATCTTCCTTTTTTCCTTTGGTTGATTCAAGAAATATTGCTATTAATTTAACTTATCCCGGAGCTTCTCCGGAAGAAATGGAAGAAGGCATCGTTTTAAAAATAGAGGACAATTTAAAAGGAATTGTTGGTATAGACCGTGTAACTTCTGTTTCAAGAGAAAATTCGGCATCCATAAATATTGAAATTGTAAAAGGAAAAAATATTGATGTTGTTTTATCCGACGTGAAAAATGCAGTGGACAGGGTTCCTTCCTTTCCTACAGGTATGGAACCGCCCATTATTGCAAAAATTGAAAATATTAGGCCTACCATAAGTTTTACAATCAGCGGTGAAAATATTTCGCTGGCTACCTTAAAACAATATTCACGAACTATTGAAAATGATTTAAGAAATATTGACGGAATTTCACAAGTTAGTCTTTCAGGTTTTCCGGAACAGGAAATTGAAATAGCGGTTCGTCAAAATGATTTGCTTGCCTATAACTTGTCTTTTGAAGAAGTTGCGAATGCGGTCAGCAAATCGAATTTATTGATTTCCGGAGGAAATATTAAAACCGATGAAGAAGATTATTTAATAAGAGCCCGAAATAAAAATTATTACGGAAATGAACTGGTGAATTTGGTGGTTAGGGCCGATGCTTCAGGAAATATTATCCGATTACGCGATATTGCTGATGTTACCGATACCTGGTCGGAAAATCCGGACAGGTTATATTTTAACGGAAAAAAATCCATTGACATTACGGTAAGCAACACCAACAGCGAAGATTTACTGTCGACAGCCGAAAGCGTAAATCTATATATTGAGAAGTTTAACCAACAACATGACACGGTTCATTTAAACGTATCAAGTGATAGTTCAACCACCTTAAACCAAAGAACGGAATTATTGATTAAAAATGCGGTAATGGGTATTATTTTAGTACTGTTTTTCTTAGCATTATTTTTAAATATTCGTTTGGCTTTATGGGTTGCGCTTGGAATTCCCATTTCATTTTTTGGAATGTTTATTTTTGCAGCCTATTTTGGAGTTACCATCAATGTCCTGTCGTTGTTTGGTATGATCATCGTTATTGGTATTTTAGTAGATGACGGTATTGTGATTGGGGAAAATATTTATCACCATTACGAAAAAGGAAAAACACCAATAAGAGCAGCAATTGACGGTACTTTGGAAGTTATTCCTCCTGTGGTTTCCGCCATTCTAACAACGGTGATTGCTTTTTCTACCTTTTTCTTTTTAGATGGAAGAATGGGTGATAATTTTAGCGAAGTTGCCGCGATTGTAATTTTAACATTATTGGTATCTTTAGTTGAAGCATTGATTATTTTGCCTGCGCACATTGCACATTCAAAAGCGTTGGAAAGAAAAGATAAAAAGAGAAATAAAATCAACAACTTTTTTTATCAGGTCAATCAAAAAGCCGAAGTCGGGTTGTTTTACGTAAGAGACAACTTATATGCGCCCTATTTAAAATTCTTTTTAAGAAACAAAGCCTTGGGTTTTGCACTGCCAATATCATTGCTAATTATCAGTATTGGCGGAATTGGCGGTGGCATAGTAAAAACTTCATTTTTCCCTTCAATTGCCAGTGATCGTATTTCTATCGATTTAAAAATGTTGCAGGGAACAAATGAAAAAATAACTGATTCCATCATTTCTGAAATTGAAAAAGTTGCCTGGGAAATAAATGAAGAATTTACAGGAAAGCAATCAAGCGGCGAAGCCGTCATCCAAAATATCATCAAACGCATTGGTCCGGGTTCATCAAATGGAAGTTTAGACATTAACTTGTTGCCGGGTGAAGCTCGAGACTTTTCTTCTCCCGAAATCACAAATGCCATTCGTGATAAAGTTGGAAAAGTTAATGGCGTAGAAAGTTTAACTTTTGGCTCAGGCGGAAATTTTGGGGGAAGTCCGGTAGCCATTTCGTTATTAAGCAATAATATTGCTGAATTAAAAGCTGCCAAAGATGAGTTGAAAGCTATTTTAAGCAACAATACACAACTTAAGGATATTTCCGACAATGATCCTGCCGGAATCAAAGAAGTTCGAATTACGCTAAAAGAAAATGCGCATTTGCTTGGGTTGAATCTGCAAATGGTGATGAGCCAGGTTCGTTCGGGATTTTTCGGATTGCAAACACAGCGTTTTCAGCGCGGACAAGATGAGATTAAAGTTTGGGTGCGTTATAAAAAAGAAGACAGGTCGTCACTTAAAAATTTGGATGATATGTGGATCACCACACCAACAAATCAAAAAGTACCTTTCTCAGAAATTGCAACCTATGAAATTGAGCGCGGCGATGTATTGATTAACCATTTAAACAGCAAACGCGAAATTCAGGTTACGGCAGATATGAAATCTCCTACGGAAAGTGCCACGGATATTTTAGATGATATTAAGACAACCGTAATGCCCGAAATTTCATCAAAGTACCCTACGGTTAGCGCAATGTATGAGGGCCAAAACAGGGAAGCCCAAAAGACAATCACTTCCGTAAAAAAAGTTGGATTGATCGTTTTAGCTTTAATTTATATGGTTATTGCTTTTACCTTTAGATCTTACGAACAGCCAATTCTATTAATTTTGCTCATTCCTTTTAGTTTAATTGGCGTTGTTTGGGGTCATTGGTTTCATGATTTTCCAATAAATATTTTGTCGTGGTTGGGAATTATTGCATTAATCGGAATTATGGTAAACGATGGTTTGGTACTCATAGAAAAATTTAACGGCTATTTAAAATCCGGAATGAAATACGATGAAGCGCTTATACAAGCCGGTGTTTCAAGATTTAGGGCCATTTTATTAACTACTTTAACCACTGTTGCCGGATTGGCACCTTTGCTTTTGGAAAAAAGCCGACAAGCGCAATTTTTAAAACCTATGGCAATCTCTATTTCCTATGGAATGTTGGTTGCAACCGTTTTAACATTGGTGATGTTACCCTTATTTTTGTCGGTTACAAATTCCATTAAAGTATTTATCAAGTGGATGCGAACTGGTGAAAAAGTCACAAAAGAGGAAGTTGAAAGGGCAATTATCGAATTAAAAAGTGAAAATGATGAATTACAAGAATAAACTGTCAATCTTATTTCTACTATGTTTTTCCGTAATTTTTGGGCAGGAAATACTAACAAAAGAAAATGCGATAGGTATTGCTCTAGAAAATAATTACGGCATAAAAATCGCCAAAAATAATGTGCAAGCCGCTGAAAATAATGCCAGTATTTTCAACAGCGATTATTTGCCAAGAGTTGCCGTAAATGCCGGAGCAAATTACAGCAATACAACGACTGAATTTACGGCACAAAACGGAACGCAAACAGCAATTAACGATGCCGAATCTAAACTATACAATGCTTCTATCGGATTAAATTATACGCTTTTTGATGGTTTGGGAAGATCTTATAACTTCAAAAAATTAAAAGAATCCTTTAATTTTTCTGAACTTGAAGCACAGGCTATTATTGAAATGTCCGTGCTGCAAATTTTTTCTGTCTATTACGAAGTTGCGCAATTGCTGGAAAACAATAAAAATATTTTAGAATCATTAAACATTTCAAAACAGCGTTTAACCAGAGCAAAATACGGATTTGATTATGGGCAAAACACTAAACTTCAATTGCTGAATGCAGAAGTGGATGTGAATAATGACAGCATTCGCTATATCAATGCACAGCGTTTTTTGGCCAATTCAAAACGCGATTTAAATTTGCTGTTGGGCAGAAGTGTTGAAACCGATTTTATGGTTGAAACCGACATCACATTCAACTTGGTATTTGAATTGCAAAGTTTAATGGAAAAAGCAAAACAACACAATATTGAAATGCAAAAAGCGGCAAAAAATATTGAACTTAGTGAATTTGACATAAAAATCAACAAATCAAATTTATTCCCAACCCTGGATTTTAAAAGTTCTTATGGCTTCAATAAGTTTGATAATGATGCCAGTTTTAATTATGCTGAACAATTATCAAAAGGATTAAATGCAGGTATCAGCCTAAACTGGAATTTATTTGACGGCGGAAGCACAAAAGTTCGCATTCAAAATGCAAAAATTTACAATAATAATTTAATCATTCAAAAAGAACTTATTTTAAATGAATTGGAGCGAAATGTGGCCAATTCTCTTGAAATATATAACAATGCTTTATTTATTCTTTCTGCGGAAGAAAAAAATGTGGAAACCAATAAACGCAATTTTTTAAGAACCGAGGAAGCTTTTAAATTAGGTCAAATTTCCTCAATTGAATTCAGGCAAGCCCAAGTAAATTTATTGAATGCACAATCTAATTTAAATCAGGCAACTTACGATGCAAAAAATGCGGAGTTGAAATTGTTGCAGCTTACCGGAGCGTTGCTCAATACCCAATTCTAATTTAATTATAATTGCACAAAACGTTTAAGCTCATTTTTTAACTTTTTTGTTGTACCATTTTAACATTAAGTCTTGTTTTTGTTTGCGAACGCCAAACGTATTCGCGTAAAAAAGCATATTGATAAAAATGGTGTAAAACATTACAAAATTTATGGTCCATTATTTTTAAGTTAAGCTGGAAGACCGAATAAGCCTATCCGCAATCCATTTACTTCGGAAAGGGGGTTGATTAGAAATTAAAGAAAAATCTCTTTTTAAAGGCTAATTTTTTTAACTTTTAACTTTTCAACTTATAACTTATAACTTTCATATATTTGGGAATTAAACCAAATTCTTTAAATGAAAAATTTTATAACCATCTTTTTGTTTTTTTGCTCATTATCTGTTTTAGCGCAAGGCGAAGCAAACTTTTGGTTTTTTGGACAGCAAGGCGGATTGAATTTCAATGGAGGAACCGCAACTGTAGCCACAGGCAGTCAAATTGACACCAATGAAGGAAATGCTACTTTTTCTGATGCCACTGGCAATTTACTTTTTTATACTGATGGAACAACAGTTTGGAATAAAAACCATAACATTATGCCAAATGGCACAAATTTATTGGGAAATCCTTCCAGCTCGCAGTCTGCCATCATCGTTCCTCATCCGGGAAACAGTAACTTGTTTTATATTTTTACAGTGGGTGCCAATGAATATAACATTATTAACAATGTTAGTGTGTTAATAAGAGCTACAGACGGTTTGAATTGTTATACGGTTGATATGCGATTAAATGGCGGACTTGGAGATGTTGTTTCCGGTTCTAAAGTTGATTTATCAATTGGTCAAAATCCGCAATGGACTGAAAAAGTTACATCAGTAAAAGGTGCGGAATGCAATACTTTTTGGGTTATTTCGCTGGTGAACAACACTTTTGTTTCCTATAAAATTGACACAACGGGCTTGGTTAATTCTCCAATAATTTCACCAGTTAACTATAATTCAAATGACCGAAGAGGCTATTTAAAAGTTTCGCCTGACGGGAAAAAATTGGCAAGTGCAACACAAGGAAACCAAGGTAATTTATTGCTTTACAGTTTTGATGACACCAACGGAGAGGTTGCCAATGACGGGCAAATGCTTATTTCTGATATACAACAAGATGGCCAGCCTTATGGTGTCGAATTTTCCCCGCGTTCTTCCAGATTGTATTGTGCAACTAACACCTATATCTCAAACAATAACTTTATATATAAACTATGGCAATTTGATGTAGAAAATCCCAACATTGCATCGAGCAAATTTCTTGTGAAATCAAAACCAGGATATAGGGGCGCATTGCAATTGGCTCCCAACGGAAAAATTTATGCCACTGTGCCACCAAATTACAGCAACGGAACGCGATTTTTGGATGCCATCAATTTACCTGACGAATTGGGCATTAATTGCAGTTACCAGGAAAATGCGATGGATTTGGGTAATGGCAGGGCTATGCAAGGATTACCACCTTTTATCGCCTCAATTTTGCTTCCTGTTGAAATTACAGATGGTATCACAACGCAAAATTTGAACAACACCATTGCAAAACGCTGTTTGGGTGAAAATTACACGCTAACGCCGATAAATATATTAGGAACCTCCTCATACAAATGGACCTTCAACGGAATTCCCATTGGAGATGCTTCCATATCCTCGGTCACATTAAACAGTC
>JAWOHJ010000325.1:0-10272 GCA_046485225.1 Lutibacter sp.
TTTCCGCCAAACGTGGTTCCTAGCATGCCATATTTGGCCTTGTATTTATCGGCAATTAACACACCGCCAATCGGAAATCCGTTTCCCATTCCTTTAGCCGTGGTAATCATATCCGGCTGAATATGGTGGTGCTGAAAAGCGAAAAATTTTCCGCTTCTGCCATAACCCGACTGCACTTCATCCAAAATCAGCAACACGCCCGTTTTGTTGCATATTTCCTGAAGTTGCTGAAAAAATTCGGTTGTGCCTTCATCCAAACCGCCAACACCCTGAATTCCTTCAATAATTACTGCGGCCACATCATCTTTATCAATTTCTTTAACCACCAAATCGATGTCATTCAACGGCAAAAAAGTCACTTTTTGCTGCAAATTGATGGGTGCGTTTATCGATGCATTGTCGGTAACCACCACCGCAGCCGATGTTCTTCCGTGAAACGCATTATCAAAGGAAATGATTCTGCTTTTCCCGGTTTCAAAAGATGCCATTTTTAGCGCATTTTCATTTGCTTCGGCGCCAGAATTACACAAAAACAAGTTGTAATTTTCACAACCAGACAATTTTCCCAGTTTATGGGCCAATTCCTGTTGCAGCGGATTGACAATTGAGTTGGAATAAAATCCAATCCTGGTCAGTTGTTCGCTCAGGGATTTCACATAATCGGGATGCGAATGGCCAATGGAAATAACGCCGTGTCCACCGTAAAAATCCAGATATTTTGTATTGTTTTCATCCCAAACATAAACGCCTTCTGCCTTTATGGGCCTGACGTTGTAGAGCGGATAAACATCAAATAATTCCATTTTTTATGTATTAAATCTGATTTATTTTTTCAAACGAGGTAATCAATCCTTTTATCAAAGACGAACTCAATCCCTGATGCTCCATTTCATTCAATCCTTCAATGGTACAGCCGCTTGGCGTGGTCACTTTGTCGATTTCCTGCTCGGGATGATTGCCCGATTGTATCAGCAAACTCGCCGCGCCCAAACAGGTGTGCATTGCCAGTTCCTGTGCTTCTTTGGCATCAAAACCCAACTGAATGGCACCTTGCGACGTTGCACGGATCAACCGCATCCAAAAAGCAATGCCGCTGGCACAAATAACCGTGGCGGACTGCATGAGTTTTTCTTCAATGCAAAGTGTTTTTCCCAATGAATTAAAAATGGTTTTGGCCAATTCAATATTTTCCATTCCTTTTGCATTCGCACTTATGCAAGTCATCGATTTCCCTACTGAAATTGCCGTATTTGGCATAGCCCTGATAATTGCGGTTTCGGAGCCCAAAACACTTTCAATCTCGTCAATTTTTCGGCCGGTTACCGTTGAAATAATGGTGTGTTTTTTCGGATTCACAACATCTTTAATTTCTTCCAATACGGTTTGCAACTGTTTTGGCTGCACCGCAATGATGACGATATCTGAAGCACGAACCGCCTTTTTATTTTCGGAAGAAATTTTAACATTTGGCAGTTTTTCCCAGGAACTTAATGATTGAATGTCCCGTTTTGTCAAAAACAGACTTTTACACTTAAAATTCTGTTGCGTTAAAATACCGATTGCTATGGAATATCCTAAATTTCCTGCGCCAATAATTGCTATTTTCATTATTCTATATTTTAAAATGCGGTTGCTTTTAAATTCAACCCTTCCGATTCTTTAAATCCAAGCATTAAATTCATATTTTGAATGGCCTGCCCTGATGCGCCTTTCAATAAATTGTCGATTACCGAAGTAATCAACAGCGTGTTATTGTGTTTTTCCAGATGAATAAAACAATTGTTGGTGTTCACCACTTGTTTTAAATGAATGGGCACTTTTGAAATATGGGTAAAAGGTGCGGATTTATAGAAATCTTCATACAATTCAAAAGCATTTTCAATGGTTCCTTCAAACTTTAAATACAAAGAAGCAAAAATTCCCCTGCTAAAATTCCCCCGGTTCGGAATCAGAAATAATTCCTCCGAAAAATTGGACTGCAGTTGCAGCAAGCTTTCTCCAATTTCACCCAAATGCTGATGGGTAAAGGCTTTGTAAATCGAAAAATTATTATCACGCCAGCTAAAATGCGTTGTGTCACTTTGCGATACTCCGGCGCCTGTTGCTCCTGTTGTTGCGTTGATATGCACAGCATCAGTTAGCAAATCGTGTTTCGCCAAAGGCAATAAGGCCAATTGGATGGCGGTGGCAAAACAGCCCGGATTCGCAATGTATTTGGCCGATTTAATCTTTTCTTTTTGAAGTTCGGGCAAGCCATAAACAAATTCATTTTCCTGAAAAACAGCATCTTCTTTCAGCCTGAAATCGTTGCTTAAATCTATAATTTTGGTGTATTTGGAAAACTGATGCTGTTCCAAAAATTGTTTGGAATTTCCATGGCCCAAGCACAAAAACAATACGTCCACATTTTCATTTACCTTGTCCGTAAATTTCATGTCCAGCGAACCCAGTAAATCCTGATGAACCGCATAGATATCATTGCCGGCATTTGAAGTGCTGTACACAAAATCCAGTTGAATTTTAGAATGGTTCACCAACAACCTGATCAACTCCCCTGCGGTATAACCCGCGCCGCCAACAATACCCGCTTTAATCATAATTCTGAATTTACGCTGTGATAGATTTTTGTGGCATTGCCCACAATTTTAATGAATCCTTTTGCATCATCTGCAGTCCACGCCTTGTTGGTTTCCCCATATTCCCCAAATTTCGATTTCATTAAATCGTGTTTGGATTCTATGCCATTGATATTGAAATGATACGGTTTTAAAGTTACAAAAACTTCGCCCGAAACTGTTTGTTGGGAATCGGTTAAAAAAGCTTCTATATTTCGCATTACCGGATCAAAATACTGGCCTTCATGCAACAACATTCCGTACCAATTTCCCAATTGCTCTTTCCAGTATTGTTGCCATTTGGACAACACATGTTTTTCCAGCGTATAATGCGCTTTTATAATGATTAAGGCAGCGGCGGCTTCAAAACCGACCCTTCCTTTAATGCCAATAATGGTATCGCCCACGTGAATATCTCTTCCGATAGCGTATTTTGAAGCGATGGCTTCCAGTTTCAAAATGTTATTGACCGGAGCATCCATTTCATCATTCATCCCAACCAATTCCCCTTTTTCAAAATGAAGTTTTACTTCAACAGGTTCCGTTTTTTCCAACTGGCTCGGATAAGCGCTTTCAGGCAATGCATTGTTGGAGGTTAATGTTTCCACACCGCCAACGCTGGTTCCCCAAATTCCTTTATTGATGGAATATTTTGCCTTCTCCCAGGAATAGTCCACACCTTGTTGTTTCAGGAATTCTATTTCTTCCTGTCGCGATAATTTTAAATCCCTTATGGGCGTGATAATTTCAATTTCCGGCGCCAGAATTTGAAAAATCATATCAAACCGCACCTGGTCGTTTCCTGCTCCGGTGCTTCCGTGGGCAACATATTTTGCCCCAATCTGTTTGGCGTATTTAACCACTTCAATGGCCTGAAACACCCTTTCGGCACTCACGGAAAGCGGATAGGTATTGTTTTTAAGCACATTTCCAAAAACCATATACTTGATGGCTTTTTCATAATATTCCTCCAGAATATTTTTATTGGTATGGGAAAAAACACCCAATTCATAAGCGCGCTTTTCTACCGATACCAACTCATTTTCTGAAAATCCGCCTGTATTTACCAACACGCTGTGCACTTCCAGATGCAATTCATTTTTTAAATATTTTACGCAAAACGAAGTGTCTAAACCTCCGCTATATGCCAATACTACTTTTTCCATGATTTTATATTTTTTTGTATTTATCCTATCCCCAACCCTTTCCTAAGGAAAGGGAGTTTGATTTGAAATAAGAAAGATGTTTAAAACAAATAATTTTTAATCTGCCTGCCGGCAGGCGGGCTTTTAACTATTTTTTTAGTAACAATGCCTGTTTGATTTTTTTCAACCGGGTAAGTACTTTGTTATCATAATTATGCTTTTTGGTGTTTTTCTCGTGGTTTGGATCATATAACATTCCGGTGCACAAACACATTTTTCGGTTGGTTCTCGTCAAAATATCAAAATTCTTACAAGTTTTGCAGCCATTCCAAAAATCTTCATCTGTTGTCAGTTCAGAAAAAGTAACCGGCTGATAGCCCAAATCATAATTAATTTTCATCACCGCAAGTCCTGTGGTTATTCCAAAAATTTTCGCTTTCGGATACAGGTCTTTTGAATGTTCCAAAATTCGCTTTTTAATTTCCTTTGCCAAGCCCTGGTTTCTGAAATCGGGATGCACAATGAGTCCGGAATTCACCACAAATTCGCTGTCACTCCAAACTTCTATATAACAAAAACCTGCAAATAGACCCTTATGGACGGCAATTACGGCGTGGCCGGTACTTATTTTTTTGATGATGTACTCAGGGGTTCTTTCCGCAATACCGGTTCCCCGAACCTTTGCGGATTCTTTTATGGTTTCACAAATTAATTCGGCATATTTTATATGCGATTCATTAGCGATGACAACTTTCATTGGCTTAATTGTTAAATTTAGGATTGAAATATTCTGTTTTTCTAAAGGGGAAAACGAACGCATCATTTTCAAGAAGTCTATGCCCTCAAGGGGCGACGACGGGAAATAACACGAACAGGCATTCTTTCTGAAATTGATAAAATCAGTTTAAAAAATGGTGTTATGTTATAAAAGTTTTGCAAAATGTAAAAGGAAAAATGAAAATTAATAACTGCTTTTTATAGATAGAATTAGCGCGTACGGCGGCGTAAGCCGGAAAGGCGGCTGGGTATTCTTGCAGTGATATTTGAATTGTATATTTTCATCGGGGCAAAATTAACTAAAAAATGAAAGCAAACAGAAAGTTGTTATATAATTAACAAAACTTTGGTTTAAGCTGTTCTAATTTAACATTTGGGTTTATTTGAATTTTGCTTCATTCAAAAAACTGATTTTAAAGAGGCTGTCTAAAAATTAAAACTCACGTCAACCTGAACTTGTTTCAGGTTCTCATAATGATTGAAAATAATTTTCGTGGGATTCTGAAATAAATTTAGAATGACGAATTTCATGATTTCCAGACAGCTTCCAAATTATGTATTACTCAATAATCTTGGTCATTGCGGTCATCGATTCCCTTAAATCATAACCAACCAATTCTATGGCATGAAACCTGATGGCTTCATTAATTTCAATCAATTCCTTGTTATCAACGCCATTGTCTTTTCCTTCTCCATATTTTTTGCCAATCACATCGGTATCAATTTTCTTCATAAAATCGGCCAACAAAGGTTTGCATGCGTGGTCAAATAAATAGCATCCATATTCGGCAGTGTCGGAAATGATTCTGTTCATTTCAAACAATTTTTTACGCGCGATGGTATTGGCAATTAATGGTGTTTCGTGAAGCGATTCATAATAGGCCGATTCTTCTTTGATGCCTGATTCGGTCATGGTTTCAAAAGCCAGTTCCACTCCCGATTTCACAAATGCCACCATTAAGACGGCATTGTCAAAAAATTCCTGTTCCGTAATTTTCATCGCTCCGGCAGGTGTTTTTTCAAAAGCAGTTTCGCCTGTTTCTGCCCTCCATTTCAATAAATTTTTATCGTCATTTGCCCAATCTTCCATCATTGTCTTAGAAAATTCGCCACTCATAATGTCGTCCATATGTTTTTGGAACAGCGGACGCATTATCTCTTTTAATTCTTCTGAAAGTTTGAACGCTTTCACTTTTGCCGGATTCGACAAGCGGTCCATCATATTGGTAATGCCACCATATTTCAACGCTTCGGTTATCACTTCCCATCCGTATTGAATCAATTTTGAAGCATAACCCGCGTCAATTCCTTTTTCTGTCATTTTATTGAAGGACAAAATAGAACCGGTTTGCAACAATCCGCATAAAATGGTTTGTTCCCCCATCAAATCCGATTTCACCTCAGCAACAAAAGAGGAATGCAACACCCCTGCTTTATGTCCGCCCGTAGCCGCACAATACGCTTTTGCATACTCAAATCCGTCGCCGTTAGGGTCGTTTTCCGGATGCACCGCAATCAATGTCGGCACGCCGAATCCGCGTTTGTATTCTTCCCGTACTTCAGAGCCTGGCGATTTTGGCGCCACCATAATTACCGTAATGTCTTTGCGGATTTGCATCCCTTCTTCCACAATATTGAATCCGTGGGAATAAGAAAGGATCGCGCCTTTTTTCATTAAAGGCATAATGGCTGAAACCACACTTGTATGCTGTTTGTCGGGCGTTAAATTAATCACCAGATCGGCAGCAGGAATCATTTCTTCATAGGTTCCCACCTTAAATTTGTTGTCGGCCGTATTTTTATAGGACTGACGTTGTTCTTTGATCGCTTCCGGGCGTAAGGTATATGAAACATCCAATCCGGAATCTCTCATGTTTAATCCTTGGTTAAGCCCTTGCGCGCCGCAACCCACGATTACTATTTTTTTGCCTTCCAGTTTTTTTACCCCGTCTTCAAATTCTGAGGAATCCATAAAATCACAGATTCCCAATTGTTCTAATTTTAAACGTAACGGAAGCGTGTTGAAATAATTTGCCATTGTTATTTGTTTATTTTTTGAGTTGATTATTTATAGGTATGTTTTGGAATATAATTAAAAAAAACACACCCCTAACCCCTCTCAAGAGGGGAATTTGATTCGTTGAACTTCGGTCTTCTGACTTCGGTCTTCTGACTTTTCCCCATCCGGGGCTATTTCCTTCAAGACATCTGATATTGCCATTCTTGGCCTCGAAATCGCGATGCGCCCGGAACGGACAAATTGCATCAATCCATAAGGCTTTAATTTTTGGTACATATTGTCGATATCCTCTTTTAATCCGGAAGCTTCAATCACAAAATAACGTTCGGTGATGGCGATGATATGCGCTCTTCTGAATTTTAATTTATTCTGAATATTTTCATCATATAAATGTTCCGACGAAATTTTAAACAAGGCCGTTTCGTGATAAATGATTTCCTCTTCGGTATGAAAAAAAGCGCCAATCACTTCTATTTGTTTCTCCAGTTGCAGCACCACTTTCCTGATGAGTGTTTCCGGCACAATCACCACAAAAGTAAATCGGTGCACATGGTCAATTTCCGATTCGGAAACCGTCATGCTTTCAATATTGATATGTCGTTTTAAAAATATGGCCGACAACCGGTTCAGTATTCCTATATTATTTTCGGTATAAACCGATACGGTATAAACTTTTTTTTCTTCCATAACTAACTCAATCTTATATCTGAAACACTTGCTCCTGTTGGTATCATTGGGAATACATTGCTTTCCGGTTCAATCACCACTTCCAAAAAATAAGCTTCTTTTGAATCCGTCATTTTTTTAATGGCAGCCGCCAGATCTTCACGTTTTGAAACCCTGTTGGCTTCAATGCTGTATCCTTCGGCAATTTTGACGAAATCGGGATTTGTCATCACCGTTGAGGCATAACGTCGGTCAAAAAATAATTCCTGCCACTGTCGCACCATGCCCAAAAAACTGTTATTTAACACCACAATTTTAACTGCGGCTTTTGTTTGAAGGATGGTTCCCAATTCCTGAATGGTCATTTGATAACCGCCGTCACCAATAATGGCAATCACTTCACGGTCTGGTGCGCCCATTTTTGCGCCGATGGCTGCCGGCAAGGCAAATCCCATCGTTCCCAGTCCACCCGAAGTGACATTGCTTCTGGTCTTGTTGAATTTCGCATAACGCCAGGCAATCATCTGGTGCTGGCCCACATCGGAAACAATCACAGCTTCGCCGTTGGTTTCTTTATTGATTCCGGCCAAAACCTCACTCATCGTCAGACCTTCTTTTGTTGGATTTAATTGTTCGTTGATCACGGTTTCCTTTTCAATTTCATACAATTTATGAAATTCTTTCAACCATTCGCTATGATTTCCTTTGTTCACAAATTGCATAATCTCCACCAAAGATTCCTTTACAGTGCCCAAAACAGCCACATCGGTCTTTACATTTTTATCAACTTCCGCAGGGTCAATTTCAAAATGAACAATTTTTGCCTGTTTGGCGTAGGTATTTAAATTTCCGGTCACACGGTCGTCAAATCGCATGCCGATGGCTATCAACACATCGCATTGGTTTGTCAGTACATTTGGTGCATAATTTCCGTGCATTCCAACCAAACCCACGTGCAAAGGATGGTCGGTTTCCAGCGCCGACAAGCCCAAGCCTGTGCAGGCTGACGGAATACCGGTTTTTTCAATAAAGTTTTTAAATTCGTTTTCAGCACTCCCAAGAATCACGCCTTGCCCAAAAACAATCAATGGTTTTTTAGCCTGGTTTATTAAAGCCGCGGCTTCTTTCACTTTCTCTATGTTCAATGTTGGAATTGCCTTGTAACTCCTGACTTTTACACATTTATTATATGAAAATTCCAACTCGCCAAATTGGGCATCTTTTGTAATGTCGATCAATACCGGACCCGGGCGACCTGATTTCGCGATGTAAAATGCTTTCGCAAAAACCTCGGGGATTTCACTCGCCTTGGTGATTTGATAATTCCATTTTGTCACCGGCGTAGAAATGCCGATAATATCCGTTTCCTGAAAAGCATCAGAACCCAACAAATGAGAACCCACCTGGCCGGTAATGCAAATCAAGGGTGTTGAATCAATTTGTGCATCGGCAATTCCGGTCACCAAATTGGTTGCTCCCGGGCCCGAAGTTGCAAAAACAACCCCAACTTTACCCGTTACGCGGGCAAAACCTTGCGCCGAATGAATGGCGCCTTGTTCATGGCGCGACAATACGTGGTGAAATTTTTCCCGGTATTTGTACAATTCATCATAAACCGGCATAATGGCGCCACCCGGATATCCGTAAGCCAATGTGGAACCTTCTTCCAACAAGCATCTGATGACCGCTTCAGCACCCGACATTTTCACAGATTTCACTGCGGTTATTTCCTGAACTTCTTTCTTTAATGTTTCCATCACTTTAAAATTTATCCGTTACACAGCCTTCAGAAGCTGTTGAAACGATTTTAGCATATTTATACAATATTCCTTTTTTATGTTTTGGCTCAGGCGCCTTCCATTGTGCTTTTCTCAAAGCCAGTTCTTCCTGAGATAATTTGACATTGATGGTTTTATTTTTGGCATCAATCACAATCACATCGCCGTCTTTCACCAAGGCAATAACACCGCCAGATTGTGCTTCAGGAGTGATATGCCCCACCACAAATCCGTGCGTACCGCCCGAAAAACGTCCGTCTGTGACCAGCGCTACCGATTTTCCCAATCCTTGACCCATAATCATTGAGGTAGGCTTCAACATTTCCGGCATTCCCGGTCCGCCTCGTGGGCCAACATAGCGAATCACCACCACATCGCCTTTTGTCACTTTGCCGGCACCAATGCCGTCATTTGCTTCCTGTTCTCCATCAAAAACAACCGCTTTTCCTTCAAACAAATCCCCTTCATTGCCGCTTATTTTAGCCACAGATCCTTCCGTGGCCAGGTTTCCGTATAAAATTTGAATGTTCCCTGAAGATTTCAATGCTTTTTCAGTAGGATGAATCACATGCTGGCCTTCCTCAAAACTTAAAGGGGTCACATTTGCCAGATTTTCAGCCATTGTTTTTCCGGTAACTGTCATACAATCCCCGTGCAACAAGCCTTTTTCCAGCAAATATTTCATCACTGCAGGCGTTCCGCCAACGCCGTGAACATCTTCCATTAAATATTCACCGCTTGGTTTTAAGTCGGCAATCACCGGCGTTCTGTCGCTCACCCGCTGAAAATCTTCCAGGGTAAATTCTATGTCCGCCGCATGCGCAATGGCCAGATAATGCAATACCGCATTGGTTGATCCGCCCAAGGCATTTACCACCGCCACCGCATTTTCCAGCGATTTTTTGGTAATAATGTCCAAAGGTTTTAAATCGAGTTCCAATAAATTTTTAATGGCAGCAGCGATTCTTTCGGTTTCCGTTTCTTTTTGGGGATTTTCCGCAGGAATGGAGGAATTGTAAGGCAATGCAAAACCCAGAGCTTCTATGGAAGAAGACATCGTATTGGCCGTGTACATACCGCCGCAGGCACCTGCGCCCGGAATGGCATTTTTTATAATTTCTCTGAAATCTTCTTCTGAAATCACCCCGGCAATTTTTTGTCCGAGTGCCTCAAAAGCAGAAACAATGTTTAATTTTTTTCCCTGGTATCTTCCCGAAGCAATGGTTCCGCCATACACCATTAACGATGGTCGGTTCAACCGCAACATCGCC
>JAWOHJ010000351.1:0-15669 GCA_046485225.1 Lutibacter sp.
ATCAAGATGCCTTTTAAACCAATGTTTAAAATGGGATGGAAATTGAAATTCCAAAAATAAAACATCCCGAATATGGCTGAAATAATAACTGCCAGTTTAATGGTATTCAAGTTAAAAGGCTGAATTTTTAGTTTGGATTTCAAGTAAATAATTTTGGCCACACTATACACCACCACCACAATAAGGGTTGCAATTGCCGCCCCGTTGATGCCAATTAGATCAATCAACCATTTGTTTAAAAAAATAACACTAAAAGCCATAGCCAACGACAAGTAAAAAAATATTTTATAATATTTAGAATTTAACAAAATTGCATTCCCGGTTCCCAAGGCCAATTCCATCAGTTTTGCGAGCGAGATAATCATCACCACCCAAATTCCTTTGGTAAATTCCGGTTTGTTAATCAATGCATATAAATCGGCAATGTTTAAATTGATCAGCAAAAAGAGCAAGCCGCCAATAACCAATAGATTTATGGAACTTTGTTTGTATAATTTTTCAACATCATCCAACTTATTTTCATTCATATCCTTTGCGGTGATAGGGCTTGTAATTTGTTGCATGGCGCGCGTAGGAATTCCGATGACACTCGCTATATAAATTCCCACCGAATAATAGGCAACTTGGGCGATTTGTTCCATTTGGGGAATCATAAACTTGTCTATTTCCAGTAAAACTCCGGCAGCAGATCCTGCAACAATGATATACAAGGAAAAGGAAACAATTTCTTTTAAATTTGAAGGAAGCACCAATTTAAATGTTGGTTTATACACATAAAAAGCATAAAACATCATAATAAGGGTGCTAATTCCATAAACGATGACCACGCCATAAATAAACTGTTCATCGGTAAGCCATTTAAAAGATACCGCAAACAGCAGAAAAGTGGTGCAAATACGAGGAAAGATTTCTTTGATAAAATTTCCGAAAATCGAATTTAGCTGGACTTTGGTCCAGGCATAAAAAACTTCAAAATAGCCCATAAAGATGGCCAGCAAAAAGATGAGATAAGTATATTTTTTAATGATAGGATTTTCCATGGAAATCCAATTCGCGATACTTTCATAAATAAAAGTGCCTACAAAAGCCAATGGAATTATGACAATTAAAGGCATTAAAAGCGCGGTTGTCAAAAAACCATCTTGTTCAATTTTAGTTTTATAAGACGAATAAAATTTAACGATGGTATGTTGCATCCCAAATACAAGCAATGGTAAAATAATATTTGCAGCAGAAAGCAAAAAGGTAATTAATCCAAAATAATCCTCGTGTAAAAAATGTGTATACAAAAACAGCACATTGATGCCGCCAACCGCAAAACCCAAAAATATAATGAGCGTATTAAAAAAAGATTGCTTTAAAATGATTCCCATTACAACATTTTAAGAATTTCCTCATAAATCTTCTCCCCAACATTTTCGCCAAATAAATCCATGTCAAAATTGGCTGTTGAATCTTGATAATTATGAAAGGACTGCAACATTTTCTCCTTGTCACTGCCCACAATTTTTGCAAATCCATTGGCTACCAATTCTACCCATTCCGTTTCTTCCCTGGCAATAATGCAGTGTTTTTTGTTAAAAAACGCTTCCTTTTGGAGTCCGCCACTGTCGGTAACCACCAAATTACATTTTTTCAGCAATTCCAACATATCAAAATACCCAACCGGATCAATTATTTGAATGCCATAATTTAACTGATGTTGTGTTAAAATAGCTTTTGTTCTTGGATGCAAAGGCAAGACCACTTGTTTTTCATTGCTGATTAGTTGTAAACCTTCAAAAATTTCTTGAAGTTTTTCCAGGTCGTCCGTATTTTCCTGACGGTGAATGGTTGCCAATACAAAATCATTCGGAATTAACTTTAAACGCGAAATTATGGAAGATTTCTCTTCAGAAATTTCACCATAAAATTCAACGGCATCTTTCATAATGTCTCCACATTTCACCATTTTTGCAGGTAAACTTGTAAATCCTTCTTTTTGTAAATTTTCTATGGCGGTGTCTGTTGGGCAAAGCAATAAATCGGAAATTCTGTCAGTTACAATTCTGTTGATTTCTTCGGGCATTTTCATGTTAAACGATCGCAAACCAGCTTCCACGTGAACGACCTTAATATTCATTTTTTTTGCAGCCAATGCGCCTGCCAACGTTGAATTTGTATCACCGTAAACCACTACCAAATCAGGTTTTTCCTTCATTAAAACCGCTTCAATCTCCACAAGCATTTGGCCGGTCATAGCACCGTGGCTGATTCCGTTAATCGCCAAATTGTATTTTGGCTTAGGAATTTCCATTTCTTCAAAAAATATGTCGCTCATATTGGCATCATAATGCTGTCCGGTATGAATAATCACTTCTTTCACCTCATTGTATTTCGCTATAATCCGACTTAAAACGGCGGCTTTTACAAATTGTGGCCGTGCGCCTAATATGGTTACAATTTTCTTCATTCCGTAATTTTATGTATCATTTCCGAAACTTTTTTGGTCAGTTCCTTTCTATGAAATTGTTCAATATTTTTTGATTCAACCGCTAAATTTCCTTGCTTAAAAGTAACATATAAATCTAATATAGCCATTTTTAAGGTATTTTTATCTTCAAAATCCACCACCAATCCGCTATTGGTTTCCTTTATGATTTCTGCCAAATCTCCGTTTATTGGGCCAATGGCCAAAACAGGACGTTTCGCCATTAAATATTCGAATATTTTTCCGGTGATGATGCCTTTTGCACTTGGTACATTGTTTACGATAAGCAACAAAACCTGCGATTTCTGCTGAAATTCCACCACTTTATCGTGTGTTACATAATCAATAATCTGAACATTATTTGACAACCTAAATGTTGAAATATCCGCAATCACGGAAACATCCGCTTTTCCAATCAACTTCAATTCAAAATCAGCCGCAAATTCTTTGTTTTCAGAAACAATTTCCGACAAAACTTCCCACAGCATTTTCGAATTTCTGTCGGCATTCATCAACCCAATATGCGTTATGGTAAATTTTGAGTCCAATACAACCTTTTCATTTGTAAGCACTTCATCAAAACCATTAGTTACCGTAATTACATTGCTGTTAAATGGCCTGAAATTCTCCTGCATCGTTTTGCCTACAACCAAAACCGCATCTGCATTTTTCAGCACTTCTTTTTCATAATAATGGTGTTTTTCAATCGCTTTTTTTGTTAAAGGCAACTGCTGAAAATAATCAATTTCTGTCCACGGATCCCTGAAATCGGCAATCCACTTTATGTTGAGTTCTTTCTTTAAATTCAAACCAATTAAGTGCATGCTGTGTGGCGGACCGGTGGTAATCACCACATCAATTTTGTTTGTTTTCAAATACTTTTTTAAATAAATTGTTGATGGTTTTACCCAATATTTACGAGCATCGGGAATAAAATAATTTGCGCGGATATATTGTAAAATTTTACCTAAAAAAGTAGGATTCGGATTTAAAAAACCGGCGCTTTCCGTTTTCTTTTTTCCGAAGAAAGCAAACAAATTATTGGGTTCCCAGATGGGTTGGGTTAAAATCTCCATGCCTACAGGAATATCTTTTTCTAGCGATTCATCAACAATGGGATAATTGGGATTTTGAACGGTATAAACTACGGGTTCAATACCAAAATCCCTAAAATACTTCACAAACTTAAGCCATCGCTGCACACCCGAACCTCCTGCAGGAGGCCAATAATAAGTGATGATGAGCGCTTTTTTCATTATTAACTTAAATTTTCATACAAATCTATTAATTTTTCTGAGGTTTTTTCCCAACAAAATTCTTCTTCCACAAATTGTTTCCCGTTGCTTCCCAAACGATTTCTCAACGCAGGATCAGCATATAATTCCAACACTTTTTGCGCAAAATCTTGGGCATCCTTTTCCAAATGCACCAAACCTGAGCTTGTTTTTTCGATTAAATTTTTCTGTGCAATGGCATCACTCACTAAAACAGGTTTTCCAAAACTCATATATTGAAAAAGTTTGTTTGCGTAAGCCACATCATGTTGAATATTTCTTAGTAAGGGCGAGATACAAACAGCACTTGCCACAATATAAGAAGGAAACAACGATACATTTTGCCAACCTTTAAAATCGACATGATTTTCCAACTTTAAATCGATGACCTGTTGCTTCAAAATCAGATCTGTCGAACTAATCCCAACTATGACTAACTTAACATTTGGAATTTTTTCCTTCAAAATAAGTAAAGATTCAATAGCTGTTTGAAGTCCGCGGCGCAATCCTGTGTCGCCTAAATATAAAATCACAAAGTCGTTTTTATAAGAGTCAACAATCAAATGATCAATTACTGCATCGCTATAAAATGATCGATGTACCGTATTTGGCACCAACACAATTTTATCTCGGGCAATTTGGGTGCGGTTAACAACTTCTTCGATAAATTCTTGTGAAACTGTAATAATTTTGGTGGCTTTTTGAATAAATTCTTCTTCTTTTTGCTTCCATTTTTTAGGAGAAATCAGCTGTTTTCCAGGAAATTTTTGAAGATGCGCATACAATTTGATGATTTCGGGCATATTGTCATGTAAATCCAAAACCGTAGGTAATTGCAATGATTTATTGGCTTTAAAAACAGCTTCAGCAATTCGCATGTCGTGAATGTGAATGGCCTCAATTTTAAATTTCTTTAAAAAATGACCTATTTTCCAATTCATTAAAATTGAATAAAATGGAAACGTATAAGCCAATGCCGATAATTTGTATTCCAATTTATTTGACTGATATCGCTTTACCTGGATACCGTTAATGATAACATCACCCTCCTTTTTATGGTATTTCAAACAAAACAAAAAAACTTCATGCCCTTGCTTAATCAGCGAAATCGCTTCGTTTTCAACCCTTGGATCGGGAGGAAACGTTTTGTCCAAAATCATTCCAAGACGCATATCAACTATATTTAAGCATAAAATTAAAATGATTTAATGTAGAATTCATTAAATCTAAAATTGACAACTGTACATGCAAAAAACATTGCGCAGCATTTGATATATTATAACGTTGATTAAAAGGTAAATCGCAGTGCATCAAACTAGTAGATAAAAGTTGAATTCTTTGGCAAGTTATTGATTTAATTATAGATAATCAATAAAATTATTTTTTGAGATTTAAAGTTTAAGACAAAAAAAAGGTGCTTAAAGCACCTTCTCTTTTTCATAACCTTGATTTACCTTTTTCAAATAATTTTCCTACGATTGAGTTGACTGATGCGAATATACATGGATTATTCATTAAACAAAACATCTAATTTACAAGCGTGTATATTTTATCTATGAATGTGTATTATAAAAATATAAGCGTTACATTTGAGGTATAATTACAATCTTAGAATGCGTAAAATAGGCTATTTTTTTATAACATTCTTGCTACTACAATCAACGTTGCACGCCCAAATTCCTGGCTTAACACAATTTACCACGAATAATGGTTTGCCGAGCAACGCGATTTATGATATAATACAAGATGAAAATGGATTTATTTGGTTCGCAACCGATTATGGCATCAGTAAGTTCGACGGACTGACATTTAAAAATTTTACGGTGACCGATGGACTTCCCGGAAATGAAATTCTAGCTTTTTACAAAGATTCTAAAAATAGAATTTGGATGACCTCATTTAATGGAAATATTGGGTTTATTCAAAATGATCGTTTCTATAATAAGGATAACCTTGCTTTTTTAAATAAATTACAATTTAAAAAATTTGCAGATGATATTTTTGAGGATTCAAAAGGCAATATTTGGTTTTGTAATACATCAAATACCGTAAAAGTTCTTTATCCTGATTTAAGTATTAAAAATTATTCCCTTATTAATAATACCAAATTAATGTATTCTTCCTTTTTTATTGAAGATAATCATCATAAAGTACACTTATTAACCTACTTAACAAGGGATAAAAAAATTAGTATTATTACAAAACCATTAGTAGATAATTCAAATTCATCGCTGTGGAAAGAATTTGATTCAAACCAATTCCCCCAATCGTCTAAAGAGAAAATAAATAACAATTTTGGAGTACTCTTGAGGGAAAAAGATGAAATTATTAAAAATATTTCAAATTATTTAATTAATGAAAAAAATAGTTTTTTAGCGAGAACTTATAAAATTGAAAAGGATTATTGGATTACAAATTTAAATAAAGGTGTTTATATTTTTAATGAGAAGGATAATTATCAGCATCCACAAATAATTTTAAAAGACATTCAATCTACCCGTGCTTTTATTGATTTAGAAAATAATATTTGGATTGGCAGCCAATCAAACGGTATATTTCTATTTCCCAATCTTAAAGTTCAAGGAATTCAATTTGATGATTCAAAAAGAAATGATTTACATTCATTAGCGCTGTTTCAAGATAAACTGGTTGTGGGAAATGAACAGGCAGAAGTTATCATTTTAAATAAGGAAACCCTTCAAACAATAGCCTCTAGAAAATTGGATGAAAATCCAAAAAGAATAAAGCTTTTGGTATCGCGTGAAAATATTCTTTTTGTGCTGAGCAATTACAGCATTGATCAATTAAATCCAAATTTTAACATTGAAAGCATCAAAAACATGTATGATGCAGATTTTTTTAAAACTGATTTAAAAAATTTCAAATATTTTTCAATTGTAGGCGATGAAATTTATACCGCCAATTCCAACGGCGTTGGCAAAATTAACAGCATCTCATCATTTACCAAAAAATTATGGAATCAAAGAAGTGCTTCCATCTATTACGCAGGAAATGACAGCCTGTGGATTGGCACAACGAAAGGTTTATACCTCCAAAATAAAGGTGTCACCAAAAAATACGACTTAGGGAATCAATTCAATACAAATACTATTTACGCTTTGGAAAATACCTCCAAAGGATTGTTGATTGGCTCAAACGCTTACGGATTGGGAATTTTAAAAAACGGAAAATTTAAATCCATTTCCATAACAAACGGATTGTTAAGCAATTATGTTAAATCAATTTTTGTAGATAAAAAAAACAATATTTGGCTTTCTACAAATTTGGGATTGAACAGGCTTATCCTTGATAGTGAAAATAATTTGGTAAATCTTAAAACTTACACCATTTCAGACGGGTTGTACAGCAACGATGTTAGAGCTTGTTATGTTGATAAAAATAAAGTGTATGTGGCAACTTCAAACGGCTTGAATATTATTGACATTTCAAATGAAGAAAATTCAATTTCAGCGCCAAGAATTCATATGAATGAGGTGCTGCTGAACAACAAAATCATTAAAAAAACAAACAATCAAATATTTGACCACAAATCCAATAATATTCAATTTAATTTCTCTGGAATCTCTTTCAAAAGTTTGGGAAACATTACGTTTAAATACCGAATGTTAGGATTGGAATCCGATTGGGTTGAAACCAAAAACAATACGGTAAGATACGCTGAATTGCCTCCAAAAAACTATACTTTTGAGGTAAAAGCCATCTCAAAAAATAATTTTGAAAGCGTTGCTCCTTCCCTATTTTCATTTAAAATTAAACCGCCTTTTTATAATACCTGGTGGTTTATAAGCATCATCATTTTGGTGTTGTCGGTATTCATAGCCTATTTATTTTTCCGAAGAAACCAAAAAATAAAACAGCAAGAAAAAATTAAAGAAAATATTTCCAATCTGCGTTTTAAAGCATTAAACGCACAAATGAATCCGCATTTCATCAACAATTTATTGGTTAACATTGAAGATTTGGCGAATAAGGGAGACATTGTAGAAGTAAAAAACTGTTTGGGAAAATTTGGTGAATTGGTCAATTTGATTCTGCAGGCAACAAAATCCAACTTGATTAATTTGACTGATGAAATTGACATGGCCAAATTGTATTTGGATCTTCAAAAATTAAGATTCCACAAAAATAGTTCATACATTATAAATACTGCAGCAATTCCTTTAGAAGAATTGGAAAATATTTTAGTGCCGCCAATGATTTTGCAACCCATTATTGAAAACGCATTTAAGCATGGTTTTAAAAATGGAGACAAAGCGAATCACATAACAGTTAATTTCAAAATTGAAAATGAAGAGTTTTTAATCTGTGAAATTATTGACAATGGCACAGGAATTGAAAAAAATGAAAATTCGGCCAAAACAAAAAACTCCGGAATCTCATTTTCAAATATTAATGAACGCTTGCAATTGATGAATGATGCTAAAAGTGTAGAAAATCTGGTCATTATTACAAATGTGACAGATGAATTCAATACCTTAGTGGGATTAAAAGTAACCTTAAAAATACCGTTAATAAGTTTTTAAAATTTTATTATGATAAGTGCCATAATTATCGAGGACGAAAACGCTGCCTACAAACATCTCAAAAACATTTTAGAAACAAATTATAGCTCGAAAATAAAGGTTGTTGGTCACGAAACCGGTGTTGAAAAAGGCATTAAATTGATCAATGACTTAAATCCGCAACTGGTGTTTTTAGACATCCAACTACAAGATGGCGATGGTTTTGAAATATTAGACTATTTTTCGAATTCTTCAACATTTGAAGTGATTTTTACCACCGGGCTCAAAGATTATAAAGAAAAAGCAATGGATTATTTTGCTTTTTATTATCTGAATAAACCCATTCAGGAAGATCAATTAATTGGTGTTTTGGATAAGTTCTTAGAAAAACAATCGGCTTTTAATTCCGAAAAATACCTCGCTTTTAAAAATCAACTGGAAAACAAAAATCATAAAATATCACTCCCTATGCAGAACGGAGATTTTATTATTGTAGACATTGATGATATTTTATACTGTGAGGCCGATGGAAGTTACACCCACTTTTACACTACAGACAATAAAGTTTATACCACTTCAAACAATTTAAAAAAAGTGGAAAGCGTTTTGATGCAGGCTACTTTTTTTAGAATACACCGCTCAACGCTTCTAAACCTAAAACACGTGGTTCAATTTAATCATACGGGTGAATTGGTGCTTTCAAACAAAAAAAAGCTACTGGTTTCTTCAAGAAATAAAACTAATTTCTTAAGAATTTTAAAATTGATGAATTATTCTATCAGTTAGTTTTTCTTCTTTCAACAAAAAACCAACCTGCAAAAATTACCAATAGCAATCCGTAAGAAATTAAAGTGATTGTGGTTCCTTTTTTAACAACTGTAGGCTCAAACTTAAATTCAATTTTGTGATTTCCTTTTGGAATTTCCAATCCACGCAATACAAAATTTACGCGGTAATGCGGGGTTAATTTTCCGTCAATATAGGCATTCCATCCATCTTTGTAATAGATTTCAGAAAAAACGGCAAACTGGTTTGTGGTTGCATTGAAATCGTAGACCAAATTATTTAGCGCATAGGATGTCAATTGAATCGTTGCTGACGAATCTGTCGGATAATTGGTTTTAAATCCTTCGGATACAAACCTTTTATCGATAACTGCTTCCGTTTTTGTTTTTAAACTGTCCAAAGCCAATATTTCTTTATTTGCATTGTCAACAATTTTAACGGTATTTACCAACCAAGCATTTCCATTAGACTCCGGATTTTGCTGCACCGTTTCGCGCCTGCTTCCATCTTCAAAAACAAAATATTTGGTATTCAACATATTTAATACTTCAATATTATTTTTGGCTATATGAAAATCAAACAATTCTTGATATCTCTCCATTTTCGCAGCATGATAACCACCAATAGAATTGTGAAAATAGGAAGTGCTTCCGTCGTTCATTGGATCCACAATAAAATTGGCAACCCTATAATAACTTTTATCTTTTAATATTTCTCTGTCAATTTCAGAAGCCACGAAAGGTTTGTCAATTTCCCTGGCATTTTGGAAATCGGCATTGTTTACATAGCGTTTGTCGACCGAAACCAAATCGAACAAAATGACTGCACCTAAAACAATCATGGCATAATTTTTATTCAATTTTTCTTTAACGAATAACCACAAAATTCCGGCGGAAACAGTTACAAAAACGAGTGTCCTTAAACTATCGCTGAAGAAAATCGCTTTTCTGTCGGCAATAATATTCTCCAAAAATCCCGGTAACATTTGATCATAACTTGCATCTCTTAATCCTTCAAAATCAAAAAGACTTGTGCCGAACAGCGTAAATATTAATGCGATGCCGCCGGTGATAAAAAAACTGCTTTTTAATGCTTTCAGTTTTATTTCAGCAGTATTTGTATTTGCAAAAAATTCTTTCAATGCCAATATTCCCAGAAGCGGAATCGCTAACTCTGCGATAACCTGAATAGAAGAAACCGCCCTGAATTTATTGTACATTGGAACGTAATCAATAAAAAAATCGGTTAAAAAATTAAGGTTTTTTCCCCAACTGAGCAGTATTGAAAATACAACAACGCCCACCAACCAATTTTTTAATTTTCCTTTTACCAAAAATGTTCCTAGAAAAAATAGAAACACCAACACAGCACCAACATAAGCCGGCGCTTCCACAATAGGCTGTTTACCCCAATACATCGGGGCATATTCTGAAAATTCTTTGGCTTGGCGTGGCTCTATCTTGTCTTTTAAAAAGTTGTAAATATTGGAATCCAATCCTACATTTTCATAGTTTCCGCCACCCATAAAACGCGGAATAAATAAATTGAATGTTTCTAAAACACCATAACTGTAATCGGTGATGTATTCTTTAGACAATCCGCTGGAAGCTTCTTTAAGAGATCCATCAGGATTAATAGTCAATTCACTTTTTCCTCTTGTACTGTGCGAAACATATTCTTTAGTTGCCAATAAACTGGTGGCATTTGTACCAATTGCCAACACAACGGCTACCACTAAAATAGCGATACTTTTAAAAAATACAGGCAATTGTTTTTCTTTAAACGCTTCTATTAAATAGAAAACGCCTAAAATTAACACCGCAAAAAACAAATAATAAGTCATTTGTGGATGGCTTGCTTTGATTTCCAGTGACATAGCGACGGCAGTCATTAAAAAACCCCATAAATAGTTGCGTTGCAATACCATTAAAATACCCGCCAAAACAAATGGCATATAGGCAATTGCGTGCGCTTTTGAATTGTGACCTACGCCAAGGATTATAATTAAATACGTTGAGAATCCGAAAGCCAAAGCGCCCAGTATTGCCAGCTTATATTCCACTTTTAAGACCGTCAGTAAGACAAAAAAGCCTAAAAAATACAAAAATAAATAATCGGCAGGTCTTGGTAAAAATCGCAAAAAACCATCTAATTTTTTAACATAATCGTTTGGATATAAAACACTTAAGTTATAAGTTGGCATTCCTCCAAAAGCAGCATTGGTCCAATACGGTTCGGCATCATTTTCAGCGCGAAAATCATTGATTGATTTCGCCATTCCCGTAAATTGTTTGATGTCATTTTGAAATATTTTTTTTCCTTCCAGAATCGGAGAAAAATAGATTACAGAAACTAAAATAAAAGTTGCAATGGCAATTAAGTAAGGAACCGTTTTTTTGATAGGAAAATTCATTTATTTATCGTCTTTAACTTCTTCATAATCAACATAGTCTCCTATATCTTTGTTTCCTTCTTTATAATCTGAAGGTTTTTTAGCTATCACTGTTTCACCAACTTTTCCGGTTGATTTTTGTTGTTGGTTATTAAATTGTTGTTGTTGGTCTCGCATCTTTTTTTCAACATTGTTAATAATTTTCCCCACAAACAATGGCAAAATATACCTTCCTATAAATTTTATAGCATAATATATAATTACTATAATTGCTAACGTTCTTAAAAATCCCATTTCATCGAGTTTAAATAAACTCCAAAAATAACAATTTGAGAGGAACTAAAACGTTTAATTATATAAAATCTTATCTTTGACACACCAAACATTTCGTTCTATGAAAAACGCACTATTTTTAATTGTATTTTTATCGAGTTTTCAGCTGATAACTGCACAATACACCGAAATTATCAACTCAAAAAGACCCGGTTTTTCTGAAAGTCCGTACGGCGTTGGCACTAACGTTTATCAGTTTGAAAGCGGTATGTTTTATAACAGCAGCAATGATAAAAGTCTTGGTGCAAATGCTAAAACTTTGGGTGGCGAATTGTTTTTTAGGGTGGGTAAATTCAAAGAACGGTTGGAATTTAATGCCAATGTGGCTTACCAACGCGACGAATTCAATAACGATCCAAACCCAAATTATCGTATCAAAGGCATCAGCGACCTGACTGTTGGCGCAAAATATTTGTTTTATCAGCAAGAATTCAGTGACAAGTCGAAGGAAATTCGCAGCTGGAAACGCAGAACGGCTTTTGACAAAAAGCGATTGATTCCTTCAGTTGGGGTTTATGGCGGTGCACATTTAAACTTTTTGGGAAAAGACTATAAAAGCGAGGAAGGAATTAGTTATAAAGGCGCTTTATTATTGCAAAACGATTTTTCTGACCGACTGGTTTTATTGACGAATTTAATTGCGGACAATATCACTTCGGAAGATAAATATTACTCTTATATTGTTACTATGACTTATGCCATCAATCAAAATTGGTCATATTTTATTGAAAATCAAGGGAAATATTACAACGATTATGCTCCAAATTATCAGTTTGGAACCGGAATCGCCTATTTGGTTACGGAAAATTTGCAATTGGATGCTTCGGCAAGAACCAATTTTTTTGACGATTATTCTTATGTGTATGCCACAGCTGGATTTGCCTACAGATTGGACCGACACAAGGATTCTTTTGTCTACAAAAATGCGCCAAAAGAAACCAAGTCTAAATCACCAAACAGAAAAGGATTCTTTTCAAGAATCTTTAAAAAAAATCGCAACTAAACTCATTTAAATCTTATGATTAAACTGCAAGAAATGACATCGAAAAAGGAAATGAAGGCTTTTGTTGAATTTCCTTTTAAACTATATCAAAACAATCCTTATTGGGTTCCGCCTATCATTAATGATGAAATTGATTCTTTTGACAAGACCAAAAATCCCGTTTTTCAACATGCAGAAGCACGTTTTTTTGTCGCGATGAAAAACAATGAAATCGTGGGAAGAATTGCCGCAATTATCAATTACACCGAAATTAATGAACAAAACGTTAAAAAAATGCGTTTTGGCTGGTTTGATTTTATTGATGATACTGAGGTTTCAAAAATGTTATTGGCGAAGGTTGAAGAAATTGGCAAACAAAAAAAATTGGAATATATGGAAGGGCCGCTGGGCTTTTCAAACTTGGATAAAGTTGGCGTTTTAACAGAAGGTTTTGATCATATTGGTTCTATGATTACCTGGTACAATTATTCTTATTATCAAGAACATTTTGAAAAACTTGGTTATACGGTGGAAAAGGAATACAACGAAAGTAAATTTCCTTTCAGCAATGTAAAGCCTGAGTTTTTTATGAAAGCCAGCGAAATCATTAAAAAACGTTATCAATATAAAGCCATCAATTTCACCAAAACAAATGAAATTCTGCCGTATGTGGATGAAATGTTCGATTTGTTTAATGAAAGTTACGCATCATTGTCATCTTTTGTTCCTATTTCCGACGTTCAAAAAGCCTATTTTAAAAAGAAATTCATTCCATTCATCAACCCGGAACTGATTGTATTTGTTGTTGACAAAGAGGAAAAACTGGTTGCGTTTGCCATTACCATGCCATCCTTTTCCGAAGCTTTGCAAAAAGCAAAAGGCAAAATATTTCCATTCGGAATTTTTCACTTATATGAGGCTAAAAAATACAGTAAAGACATTCTGTTCTATCTAATCGGCGTTCATCCAATGCACCAAAACAAGGGTGTGCACGCCATCATTTTTGAAGAATTTTACAAAACATACACAAAAAAAGGAATTATTAACTGTTACAGAACGCCAGAACTTTCAACGAACAAAGCGGCCGCGGCACTTTGGAAAAATTTTGATCCGGTAGTTTATAAAAGACGATGCACCTTCAGAAAAGATTTATAATGCAATTATTTTACAACCCAGAATTAACATCCGGCACCAAACAGTTTACTTTTGATAAAATTGAAAGCAAACACATTGTACGCGTTTTACGAAAAAAAGAAGGCGATAAAATTTTTATCACCAACGGCTTAGGCCAATTATTTACTTCAGAAATTTTGTTGGCGGACGATAAAAAATGTTCGGTAAAAATTGTGAATTTGGAAACCCAAAAAAGTGACCGAAATTATTATCTGCATATTGCCATTGCGCCCACAAAATTAAACGATCGATTTGAATGGTTTTTAGAAAAAGCCACCGAAATCGGCATTGATGAAATAACCCCAATTATTTGCGAACACTCTGAACGTAAGGAAATTAAAACAGAAAGAATGGACAAAATAATTCTATCTGCAGCAAAACAATCGCTTAAATTTCATTTCCCAAAATTGAACGCGCCCATCACTTTTAATGCTTTTATAAAGACCAATTTCAGCGGACAATTGTTTATCGCGCATTGCGAAGAAACCAGCAAAAAATCATTAAAATCGGAATTGAAGCCTGCCATAAATACCACCATCTTAATTGGTCCTGAAGGCGATTTTTCAACCAAAGAAATTCAACAAAGTTTGGCCAATAACTTTATTCCTGTATCTTTGGGAAATAGCCGTTTGCGAACTGAAACTGCCGGCATTGTTGCAGTTCACAGTGTGGCATTTTTAAATGAATGAATTTGATGAAAAAACACCTTAAATCTTATTTTGAAATCCTAAATTTTAAATTAAAGTTTGGTCTTTTTTCTTTATTCTTTTTTCTCTTTTCTCTTTTCACAATTCAAGGTCAACAAATTGCCATTTTAAAATATAACGGCGGAGGTGATTGGTATGCAAATCCAACGGCTTTGCCAAACCTTATTAAATTTTGCAACATAAACATAAAAACTTCCATTAAAGAAATTCCGGAAACGGTTGAAGTAAATAGCGTTGCCATTTTCAATTATCCCATCGTTTTTATGACCGGCCACGGAAATGTAAGTTTTACAGATGACGATATTGAAAATTTAAAAAATTATTTAATTTCCGGTGGATTTTTGCATATTTCCGATAATTATGGACTTGATACCTATGTTAGAAGAGAAATGAAAAGAGTTTTTCCGACCTTGGATTTTAAAGAAATTCCTTATAATCACCCTATTTACCGCCAAACTTTTACTTTTGAAAATGGCACGCCAAAAATTCACGAGCATGAAAACAAACCTTCGCAAGGTTTCGGGTTGTTTTATGAAGGAAGATTGGTTTGTTTTTATGATTATGAAGCTGATTTAAGTGATGGTTGGGAAGATGAAGATGTGCATGGAGATCCTTTTGAAATTCGCGAAAAAGCCCTAAAAATGGGTGCAAATATTGTTGAATACGCCTTTAAAAACTAGTATGCCTGAAAATTTAGATTCCTTAAAAATAAATTTTGATACCGAAGGACTTTGGGTGCTTAACATTACCCTGGCCATTATTATGTTTGGTGTGGCACTCGGTATTACCAAAGACGATTTTAAACGCTTATTTCAAAATCCGAAAATCTTATTTACTGGAATAATTTCCCAATTTATTTTATTGCCATTGGTCACTTTTATTTTTATAAAACTGGTCACCATCGACGCCGACAGCCGCATGTCCCGCAACATGCTGACCGAAATCGACCGACTCCTGCGGACAGGCAAGTACATCGGCGGTGGCGTAGCGGTCTGGCCGGAACGCTGGTCGTTGGGGATTGTGTTGACC
>JAWOHJ010000068.1:0-15984 GCA_046485225.1 Lutibacter sp.
ATTTCACAAACAAGAAGTTTAAAAATAATATTAAGGGCGTTCCTGCCGAAAAGGCAGGCTGGCTTTTCGCTGCAATCCGTCGTTGCGAGCGGAGCGTGGCAATCTGTTGAACATATTCCTTAACAAACTCGCAACACCGGGATTTCCACTGCAATCCCTAACGCGAATTGAATTAATTAACGAATATTACAACTTTAATTTCAATTGCTCCGGCAGCAATCTGAAAGTTTTCCGGTGATAATCGGTGATGCCAAATTCCCTGATGGCATTTCTGTGAAAAAGCGTTGGATAGCCTTTATTTTGTTTCCAGTTATAGTTTGGAAATTCGAGATCCAGCTTTTGCATAAAATCGTCCCTGTACGTTTTTGCCAAAACCGAAGCCGCTGCAATACTCATAAATTTGGCATCGCCTTTTACAACGGTAGTGTGCGGAATATTTTTATACGGCTTAAATTTATTTCCATCAACAATAATATGTTCAGGTTCAATAGCCAGTTTTTCAACGGCCAAATGCATCGCCAAAATAGATGCCTGTAAAATATTGATTTCATCAATTTTCGCTTCAAAAACATAAGAAACGCCAAAAGAAATGGCATTTTTTTCGATAAACGGCCGCAATATTTCGCGCTGTTTCTCCGTCAATTGCTTCGAATCATTTAACAAAGGATGGTGAAAATCGGCAGGTAACAACACCGCGGCAGCCACAACCGGACCGGCCAAACAGCCTCTGCCCGCTTCGTCGGTTCCTGCTTCAACCGTGTTTTTTAAAAACCATTTTTTAAGGGCCATAAATTGAGTTAATGGTAAATAATTTTTATTGGCTTTTCTCTCAGAATACTTAGAATTCCAATTCACAAAATTAGCGTTAATTCCTTTGGAGAAATCCATAAATTTACTTTTATTAGTTTGCTTCAAATAATTTACCTTTGTTGCTTTAAATATTTTATGAAAAAATTATTCACCGTATTATTTTTTGGATTTTATTTGATGACCGTTGATGCTCAAATTATGAGACAGCAAGAAGGCGGTGGCGTATTTAAATCCGACAGCACCTCGTTTAAAAATGAAGTGCAAATTAGACTCAGCGGCGAAACCAAGTACACCGATTACAAAATAATCTCCATAAACAACGACACAACCCTTATTGACACTACATTAACCATCGCAAAAGATTATAAATTCAATTACATCAGAAAAGACAATTTTGAATTGTTGCCATTTGCCAATCAGGGACAGACCTATAACAAACTGGGCTATAATTTTAATGACAATTCGCTGTTTCCAACCATTGGCGCAACTTCAAAACATTACAATTATTACTCTATTGAGGATGTTTATTATTACGATGTTCCAACGCCAACTTCCGAATTTATGTACAGAACCGGAATGGAACAAGGACAGGTTTTGGACGGGTTTTTAACGATGAACACTTCCCGTCAATTGAATTTTTCCATTGCTTATAAAGGATTGCGTTCCTTGGGAAAATATCGAAATTCTTTGGCAAGCCACGGGAATTTCAGGACATCCGTTAACTATCATTCAAAAAATAAATTCTATTCGTTAAAAGCCCATTATATGTCGTTTGATTTGTTAAACAACGAAAATGGCGGATTGACAGAAGCTTCTATTGCCTATTTTGAAAATGATGATCCCAATTATACGGAAAGGGGCCGTTTGGAAGTCAATTATGTGGATGCCAATACTATGTTTGAAGGAAAACGCTATTTTTTGGATCATAACATCAATTTGTTTTCCAGAGAAAATAAAGCCGAAAAACACAATGCCGAGCTTTCGGATAAGTTAAGAGATTACAATGCAACACTAAAGGAAATTGAAACGCTAAAAAAAGACACGGTTTCCTATTTGATGAAATCCAATTTTATCAATGCTCCAAAAAGACCTGGCGCCCCTAAAAAGGAAAAAGGCGAACTTTCCAAAACCAATTTAAACAAAGAAAATCCGATTATAAATATTGAGGCTTTAGTAAAAGAAACTTCGTTAACAAAAATAGACACCCTCAAACTTGATTCAATTCGCACAGTCAAAATAAAGAAAATTGACTCTTTATTAATTGTTGCTGCAACGCTCAAAGTTGATTCTAGCCAATCTATTGCGATTGATAAAAAGGCAAATTACGTCTTAAAACTAGGCCATACTTTTATGTATGAAACCCAGCATTACCGATTTAGACAGGCGACCGTAAATCCAATTTTTGGTGAATCCTATGAAAAAAATATTGTAGACCATACTTCTTATCAGAAAATGAATAACGAAGCATACCTGCAATTTGAAGCGCCTTATCTTGGAATTTTGAGGGCAAAAGCGAATTACTTCAACTATATTTATCAATACAGCAGCATTTTGTATTTGGATGACCGAACCATTCCCGAGAAATTGAAAGGAAATGTTATTGCCGCTGGTGCCGATTGGAAAACAAATTTTGGAAAATTTTATTTAAATGCTGATGCAAGTACCATTATTGCGGGCGATTTAACCGGAAACTCCATTAAAGGTTCGGTGATGTTTAAAAAAGACAGCGTTTACAATTTCAAAGGATTTGCGGAAATCACTTCAAAATCGGCTGATTTTAACAAGTTGCTCTACCAAAGTGATTACAAAGATTACAACTGGCAAAACAATTTCAAAAACGAACAACTAAAAAATATTGGGGCAGAATTCAGTTATAAAAATTGGGCAAGCATTAACGCCAGTTATAATCTCATCGATAATTATACTTATTTTGATGAAAATTCACAGGCCGCTCAAGCCAACGAAACCTTGAACTATTTAAAGGTTACGGTGCGTAATTCCATCTCTTTCAGAAAATTCACGTTAGACAATACAGTGATGTACCAAAATGTTTCCAGCGGTGAATCGTTTTTTAAAGTTCCTGAAATTGTGACCAGAAACACCTTGTATTATTCCAATTATTTATTCAAGGGAAAACCTTTGTACTTGCAAACTGGGGTAACCGTTAAGTATTTTACTGAATTTAATGCCGGTGCTTACAATCCGCTTTTAAGTGAGTTTGTATTGCAAAACACCCATAAAATAGGGAATTTTCCTATGCTCGATTTTTTCGCAAATGCACAAATACAAAGAACACGCCTTTACTTGAAAGTTGAAAACTTTGGCGCCAGTTTTACCGGCAGAACCTATTATTCTGCACCAACTTATCCTTACCGTGATTTAACAGTTCGGTTTGGCTTGGTTTGGAATTGGTTTATTTAGAAAATAGTAAGTTGTGGGTTGAATGCTGTTTGATAACTGTTATTGGTTATTTGTTAAATGTTATAAGTTATTTAATATCATTTAGTTAAAACACGCCTATTCAATAAAAATAGGGGTCAATATTTCACATTGACAACATTCTGTTGGTAACTTCCATTATTCCTAACAATGAACTTTTAACTTTTAACTTTTAACTTTTAACTTTTTTCCCCCTTTGGGGGTTAGGGGGCCGTTAAACTTTTTTAGTCACGAGTTGTTTTATTTTTATACTGAACCCAGCAAAAATCAAGGTCATTATTGGGCTTAACCAGTTAAAAATGGCATAGATGGCGTAATCGGCAACCGGAACGCCAAGCACACCGCTTTGATAAGCGCCACAAGTATTCCAAGGAATTAATGCGGAAGTTACCGTTCCAGAATCTTCAAGAGTTCTGCTTAAATTTTCGGGTGCCAATTCTTTGTCTTCATATGCTTTTTTGAACATTTTTCCGGGAATTACAATGGCCAAATATTGGTCGGATGCAATGGCGTTTAATCCGATACAGCTTAAAGCGGTGCTAAAGAACAATCCGAAGATTGACGTTGCAAGTTTCAACAATTCTTTGGTGATTTTTGCCAAGGCACCAATGGCATCCATTGTGCCGCCAAAAACCATAGCACAACAAATCAGAAAAATTGTCCACAACATTCCTTTCATACCGCCGGCACTAAACAATTCGTTTAATTTAATATTATCGGTTACAATTTCAGTATCCACAAAAACAGCATTTACAATCGCCCTAAAATTTGATGTTGCTAAACCGGCCAATATTTCTGGCTGAAAAATAAAGGCAAATACTGCGGCCAAAACGACCCCTATTCCCAAGGAAATTAATGGTTTTATTTTAAATAAAATTAACACAATCACTGCCATTGGAACAATAAATAAAAAGGGCGTAATATTAAAAGTGGTATTAATTGTGTTCAGCAACCCGCTGATATCTGCAGTTCCAGTGGTGTCAATATTTAAACTGATAATACCAAAAACAATGATTGTTATCACAATGGACGGAACGGTTGTTAGCGTCATATACCTTATGTGTGTAAACAAATCTGTTCCAGCCATTGCCGGAGCAAGGTTTGTGGTATCGCTTAACGGCGACATTTTATCACCAAAATAAGCGCCTGATATTACTGCGCCGGCAATCATTCCTGTTGGGATTCCCAGTGCGGTTCCTATACCCACCAAAGCAATCCCCACAGTTGCAGAAGTTGTCCAGGAACTACCTGTTGCAACGGAAATTACCGCCGCAATAATAACTGATGCCGGTAAAAATATGGAAGGGCTCAACACTTGAAGTCCGTAGTAGACCATTGCAGGAATAATTCCGGAAACCAGCCAAGTGCCGGCCAAAGCGCCCACCAGAAATAAAATCATAATTGGAACAAAAACACTTTTTAAGTTTTCCCAAATTTCATTAATCATTATTTTTAAGGAAACTTTATTAAAAAATCCGACTACGGAAGCTATTACGCCACCCATCAATAAAATAAACTGGTTGGAATATTCACCCAACAACTCACCACCGGCAAAAAATATGTTGTAGGCAAGCATCGCCATCAATATAATTACAGGAATTAAAGCTTCATAAAGATTTAGCTCCTTATTATCTATAATCTTTTGATCTTGAATTTCAATTTCAGATAGGTTTGGGTCGTTGTCTTGCATTCAATATTTTTTTGGATTTGTAATGATACGGAAATTTGAAAGTTTTTGCAAATGAATCGAGCATAACAAATTTTGATCCGCAAAGAAATGATTTATGGCGAACCTACCTGCCGGCAGGCAGGCAGCAAGCTGTTACCAATAAAAAATAAAATATAAACAGATGAAAAACCCCATTCAAAAAATGAATGGGGTTTTCACCAATTTTTTATCATTGTAACAATAAAATTAATCAAATTTTAATTTTTGGTTTTTAGCTACAAAACCCCTACCTGTTTCATACATTTTCTCATAGCTCGATAAGTGCGTTCGATATCATTGTCCAACCCAATGGAAAAACGAATAATTCCATCTGAAAGTCCCATTTCTTTTTGCTCTTCAACAGGGATTTCTGAGGAAGTGCTTGTGCCAGGCGCACTGAACAATGTTTTATAGAAGCCCAAACTCACGGCCAAATAGCCCAAGTTTTCGTGTTGCATCAATTCCATCAACGTATTTGCCTTTTCTAAATTTCCTACATCAATGGTCATCATTCCGCCAAAACCATATTCTTCATTGTAGATTGATTTCATCAATTCGTAACTTTTGTGGCTTTTTAATCCAGGATACACCACATTAAGTCCGTCTTTTTCAAAGTTTTCAGCCAAATACATAGCGTTTTCGCTGTGCTTTTTCATTCTGATATGCAGCGTTCGTAAGTTTTTCAAAATACTGGCAGCGCGGAAACTGTCCATCACCGGACCCAGCAACATCATAGCGCCATCATTTACATTTTTTAAACTGTCAATAAATTCTTGAGTACCGCAAACCACGCCGCCAACGGTATCATTTGTGCCATTTATAAATTTTGTTAAGCTGTGGATGGTGACATTGGCTCCCAATTTTTGTGGAGAAATAATCATCGGTGAAAAAGTATTGTCAACCACCAAAATAATTCCGTGTTTTTTGGCAATTTTAGACAATTCGGTAATATTGGCAATTTCCAGTAAAGGATTGCTGATGGATTCGCAATAAATCATTTTGGTCTTAGGCGTTATTGCCGCTTCCACTTTTTCCAAAGAAGTAATGTCAACAAAAGACGTAGAAATATTCAGTTTTGGCGCAAAGTTTTTTAGAAAAGCATACGTGCCTCCATAAATTGTTCGTCCAGCTACAATGTGCTCTCCTGCACCACAAACCTGTAAAAAAATCGATGTGATGGCGCCCATTCCTGATGCGGCCACATTTGCGTTTTCGGTAAATTCCATTGCTGCCAAAGCTTTGCTCAAATATAAATTGCTTGGACTTGAATGACGAGAATACAAATAACAGCCTTCTGCGTGACCTTCAAAAGTATCAAGCATTGTTTTTGCGTGTAAAAATGTATAGGTTGCTGAATCTGAAATGGAAGGATTAACGCCTCCAAATTCTCCAAAATATTGCAAATCTTGGATTCTGTTTGCCGGTTTGTTGCTCATAACTTAAAAATTTATCAGATAAAATTAACACACTTCAACTTAATAAACTGAATTAATTTATATTTTTAGTATATTTTACTATAAAAGATTGTTTTAGCAGAATGATTTACTTTCAAAGTAATTTATTTTTATTATTTTTAGAAAAAATTACTGATTATGATGGTCAACTTAGATGTAACGGATAAAAAAATTCTCAACCTGCTTCAGCAAAATTCAAAAGCGAACATTAAAGAAATCGCCCTGAAAATTGGGTTGACCCAAACGCCCACCTATGAACGCATAAAAAGACTTGAAAAAGACGGTGTGATTAAAAATTATATTGCGGTGTTAGACAAAGAAAAGGTGGGTTATACGATTGAAGTTTTTTGTCAGGTGACTTTATTGGTGCATTCAAAAGAGATGATTACCCGATTTGAAAATGCCATAAATAAAATAGATGAAGTGATGGAATGCTTTCACGTAGCCGGCAATTATGATTATTTGTTAAAAGTCATTGTGAAAGACATGAACAGTTATCAGGCTTTTTTGAAGAACAAATTGTCTGTTTTAGATTCTGTTGCCAATGTACAAAGCACTTTTGTGATGTCATCAACCAAAGACAGCACAGGATTTAGTTTAGTTTAGCCCCCTAACCCCCGAAGGGGGAATTTAAAACTTAAAATTAAAAAAATCGTAAATCATAATTCGTAATTCAATTTGCATTAGGGATTGCACGGTCTGTTTGAGCTCTCCCGTTTTTACGGGAAGCGAGCCGTAAAAGCCCGCCCGCTTATTTAAGCGGGAATGCCCACCGAAAAGGCAGGCATTCCCAAAAAAATTTAAATGTAATATTATTTTTTGGCAACAATAGTCACCTGAAAATCGAAATCGTCGTTGATAAACTTGTCTTTCAAATCATTAAAAAATGTTTTTGAATTGTATTTCACGTTAAAATCGGCTCTGTTAATTTGAAAAGTATCACTTGTTAAAGTCACATTGTCTTTGTTAACGGCAAGTGTGGCAGGAAACGTAATTTGTTTGGTGATGCCTTTAATGGTCATATTTCCCGTTACATGAATCTTTGTTCCTTTGATTTCACTTTTAGTAATGTCAAATTTTGCTGTTGGAAATACAGTAACATCAAAAAAGTCGGCATTTTTTAAATGGCCTTCCAGTTTTGCGCTTCCGTCATTGTCTTTAATGGTGTTCATGTTGTCAACAAAACTACCGCCAGTTAATTTACTATTTTTTACGGCAATGTTTCCTGAAGCCAGTGTAATGGTACCTGTATGATCACCTGTTGGTTTGTATCCCTTCCAGGTTAATTTAGAATTTTCAACGGTTACCTTAAAATTATCTTGTGCAAATGCTGATTGACTCACAAAAGAAAAAGCGGCAAAAGCCATTGCAAATAGTATTAATTTTGATTTTTTCATGTTTTGTTATTTATAATGATTATTAATAAGTGCAATGATACTAAAAAAATAACCAATCTTTTTTAACGAAGGTGTTTTTATATTTTTTTTAACAAGTAGCGCCAATTATAGAAAAATTCTTTACGCCTTTTCTTTCGAATCGATAATAATTGTCACCGGACCGTCGTTGATCAATGCCACTTTCATATCGGCGCCAAACTGTCCGGTTCCCACTTTTTTATTTAGCAGAAGTTCTAATTGTTTGATAAATTGTTCGTATAACGGAATCGCAATTTCGGGTTTTGCGGCGTAGATATAAGAAGGTCGATTTCCTTTTTTGGTGCTGGCGTGTAAAGTAAACTGACTTACCACGATGGCGTCTCCGTTCATTTCCAGCAGCGATTTATTCATCACGCCGTTTTCATCATTAAAAATGCGAAGATTGGCAATTTTTTTGGAGAGCCATTCAATATCCGTTTTATCATCAGCCTCTTCAATGCCCAATAAAATAAGCAATCCGCCATTAATTTCACTGACTTTTATTTCGTCAATGGTTACGGATGCTTTTGAAACTCTTTGAATGACTGATCTCATTTGTTGTTTATGCGTTTAATCGTTTATTTGTTTAGGCGTTTAAAAGATAAACACACCCCTAGCCCCTCTCGAGAGGGGAATTTGATTATAGTTCATTCGAACTTTTAACTTCGGTCTTCCGACTTCCGTCTTCGGACTCCTAAGTGTGAATATCCGTTCTGTAATTTTCTTCGTTGCCTTCAACCATTTGAATATAGCTGTTGTACCGTGAATAGGCAATTTCCTCATTTTCAACGGCGTCTTTTATGGCGCAGTTGGGTTCATTCATATGCAAACAATTGTGAAATTTACATGTTCCTTTGAGCTTAAAAAATTCGGGAAAATAATCGGCTATTTCTTTAGGTTCAAAATCAACCACCCCAAATCCTTTGATGCCGGGCGTATCAATAATGAATCCGCCAAAACTCAATTCGTACATTTCAGCAAAAGTGGTGGTGTGTTGTCCTTGTTTGTGCTGTTTGGAAACCTCTGCGGTTTTTAAGTTTAGGCTAGGCTCAATGGCGTTGACCAATGTAGATTTCCCCACACCCGAATGCCCGGAAAACATCGTTGTTTTGTCTTTCATTAATTCCTTTACCTTATCGATATTGATGTGTTTTGTGGCAGAAACATCAATACATTGGTAGCCAATTGACGTGTAAATAGCTTCATATTCCGCTTTTATTTCCAATTGCTCTGGCGTGTACATATCAATTTTGTTAAAAAGAATCACGGCGTGAATGCTGTAAGCTTCCGCAGTGGCCAAAAAACGGTCTATAAATCCGGGCGATGTTGGCGGACTGTCGATAGTCACCAAAATAAAAGCGGTGTCGATATTGGAGGCGATGATGTGCGTTTGTTTGGAAAGGTTTACGGACTTTCGAATGATGTAGTTTTTACGTTCAAAAATTTTATTGATAACGCCAGTAAGTTTTCCTTCTTCATATTCAAAATTCACATGGTCGCCAACAGCCACCGGATTGGTGCTTTTGATGCCTTTCATGCGAAACTTTCCTTTCAGCCGGCAATCAACCCTGTCGCCATCTTCGGCATAAACATTATACCAGCTTCCTGTAGATTTTGTAACAACTCCTTTCATGCCTGCAAAGATATTTAAAAGTGGGGAACAATGCACAATTGAATTAGCGAATGAAAAAAGAATAGGAAATAGAGATAAAAGAATAGAGAATAGAGAACAAAGACTAAAGTTCAATGATAATTGGTAATTTTTTGCGTTTCAAACAATAAAAAAAGAGGGCTTTCTTTTGGGTTGGGAAAATAACTAAAAAAGCCCCATATTTAGGAATTTTATACAAAAACTGTTAATGACCATTCAACAATGATTAGTCAAAAATGAACACCTTATCCATCGCAGCCAAAGCAAGAGAACATATATATGTGATTTTAAAACAGTAATTTCACCACTTAATACAATAAATTTAAATAAACGCGTTTGTTACCCATATAAAAGAAAAAAACATGACTATTGATGCCCAATTTTTATTCGACAATCAGTTAATCGCTGCCGTTGAAAACCTGATAAAAAATTCCAAAAATGAATTATTGCTCATTTCTCCTTTCATTGATTTGGACAAAAGAATACAAGATGCATTATCAGAAAAAATGAATAAAACCGATTTCAAACTGAAGGTATTGTTTGGGAAAAATGAAAACAACATCTATAAAAGCATCAAAAAGGACAGTTTGGATTTTTTGAAAAAATTTCCCGACATTGAAATTCGGTATAATGAAAGTCTTCACGCAAAATTCTTTTTAAATGATAACCATTTTATTTTGACGAGCCTAAATCTTTATGACTTCTCATTGCAAAAAAATATTGAATCGGGAATTTTGGTACAACATACCGCAAGAGGACTTTTCGGAAAAGCTATGGACGGGGCAAATAATTTAATTTCAGAAGGTGTTTCATCGGTAAAATCCAATGTTTTAGGCATTGAAAATAATGAGGAAGATCCAACGATAAAATTCTATCAAATTTTTGAAAGTTCAGAATTGAAATTTAAAGCTGAACCAGTTTTAAAAAATAAAAAAGGACTTTTAAGCGGAATTGTCGGCGCTAAAGAAATTGACACTATAAAAATCATAAAGGACGAACTTACGCCTTTTTTCAGCCCAAGTGCCGAATATATAAAACCTAGCGAAAATTATTCAAATACCGCTTTGGAAACTTCTCAAATTGTTGAGGAGCATTTCAAAATTACTGAAAATGTGCCAGAAACTGTAGAAATAAAAAAATTTCCCGCCTTCATAATCGCACAATCTATGGGAATTGATCAGGCGCATTTTATTGCAATGGAAAGAGAAGGTTACATCAGGGATTATAAAATCACCGATTTTGGCAAGGCAAATGGTTTGGAACTAAAAAACGAACTGGGAAGAGACTATATTGCGTATCCTGAAGATTTAACGCCAATTAAAAAGTATATGCATTAAGGTTTCATTACCTAAACCATTGGTAACTATTTTAAAAAGAGATTATAGATTTATTTACGTAAATTTTCTAATCCATCGTTGTGGCTAATTACCCTAAATATGTTTTTAAGATTTTACTTCTTGATAAACTTTTTAATCGTCTTAACGATTTTTCTTTAATTTGACGAACTCGTTCACGTGTTAAATGGAGTACTTCAGCAATTTCTTCGAGTGACATGGTATGTGCATCTTCTAAACCAAAGTATAACTGAACAACAACGGCTTCTCTTGGCGTTAGCGTTTGCAGTGCGCGTTTAATCTCAATTTTCAAAGATTCATGTAATAATTCTTTATCAGGATTTGGAAAATTTATGATATTTAATACATCATAAAGATTTGAATTTTCACCTTCAATTAATGGCGCATCCAAAGAAATATGATACCCATAATTTTTTAAAGATTTTTGAACTTCACCCACAGGTAAATTTAACTTTTCTGAAATTTCTTCCACTGAAGGAGCCCGCTCATTTTCCTGTTCTAAAAATGCATGCATTTTGTTGATTTTATTAATAACGCCAATTTTATTTAGTGGTAAACGAACAATGCGAGATTGGTCTGATAAGGCTTGTAATATAGATTGACGAATCCACCATACGGCATAAGAGATAAATTTAAACCCCCGAGTTTCATCAAATCGTTTTGCAGCTTTTATCAAACCCAAATTTCCTTCATTTATTAAATCGGGCAATGACAATCCTTGATTTTGGTATTGCTTTGCAACCGAAACAACAAATCTTAAATTGGCTTTAATTAATCGATCCAAAGCCACTTGGTCTCCTGCTCTAATGCGTTGCGCCAACTCAACTTCCATATTGGCAGTAATTAAAGCAACTTTCGCTATTTCTTGAAAGTATTTTTCTAATGATGCGGTTTCCCTACTGGTAAGTTGTTTCGTTATTTTAAGCTGTCTCATTTATTGGCAATAAAATATTTTTACCATACTTATTTACTAAAACATTAATAAAGTGGGGAAAATTGAAAACACAAATTTAAATTTGCGATTTTTTAAAAAAAATGATATTAATCAGAAAGATAAATGATTGTTGTCAGTTAGTCGACCGGAGCACAATAAAAAAATCCTTATAAAGTATTAATTTATAAGGATTTATAAAATTTGCTAGTTGACCCACAAGGACTCGAACCTTGACTGACGATACCAAAAACCGGAGTGCTACCATTACACCATGGGTCATTTTGCGGGTGCAAATTTAGCCTAAAGTTTCAATTCGACAAATAATTTGCTGTATTTTTTTAAGAAAATTTCCTTTAAAAATGCTTTAACACCATATTGGCATCTCATAACGCCATAAATTCCATAATTAATTTTTATTTTACTAAATTCGCTTCGGTTTAAAATTTAAATATGAAGGACTTCAATTTTACTAAATGGAACACCATTCTTGGATGGTCAACTTTTGCAATAGCCTTAATCACGTATACGCTAACCCTAGAGCCTACAGTGAGTTACTGGGATTGCGGGGAATATATTGCCACCTCTGTAAAACTTCAGGTTGGGCATCCGCCGGGAGCGCCATTATTCCAAATGTTAGGTGCATTTTTCGCGTTGTTTACCAGTGAAGTGACAGAAATTGCCAAAATGGTCAACTTTATGTCGGCTTTAGCAAGCGCATTCACCATTTTATTTTTGTTTTGGAGCATTACGATGTTGGCAAAAAGAGTATTGGATAATACCGAAGAATTTAGCAAAAGCACCGGAATTGCCATCTTGGGAAGTGGGTTGGTTGGCGCTTTAACTTATACGTTTTCCGACAGTTTTTGGTTTAGCGCCGTTGAAGGGGAAGTTTACGCGATGTCATCATTTTTAATGGCACTTTTATTTTGGCTGGGCTTACATTGGGAAAAAGAAATGGATGAACCGCGTGGCGACAAATGGCTGCTGCTGATCAGTTTTGTGGTGGGATTGTCGTTTGGCGTCCACATATTGTCATTGCTGGTAATTCCTTCCATTGTGTTTCTTTACATCTACAAAAAATATAAAAATTTAAATATAAAACAATTTATTGTCGCCAATATTGTGGCCATATTTGTGTTGCTTTTGGTTTTTAAATTGTTATTTCCATACACCTTAAAATATTTTAGCGCGCTGGAATTGTTTTTTGTGAACTCAATAGGAATGCCCTTTAATTCGGGAAGTATCATTGCAGGAATCATATTAATTGCCTTTTTTTACTTCGCTTTACAATACACGCATAAAAAACAACAGTTTGAAGCAAATACCGTTATTTTGTCTGTATTGTTTATTATGATTGGCTTTTCTTCCTGGTTGATGTTGCCAATCAGGGCAAACACCAACACCACCATCAACGAAAATAATCCATCTAGTGCGCGTGAATTGCTGGCGTATTATAACCGGGAACAATATGGGGATTCCAATGTGTTTTACGACACCTATTATTCCATTGTTTACAATAGGGAAACCGACAAAAGCAATCCGACAAGAGACGACAAGCCCAAATATGAAAAAGACGAAAAAGCAGGCAAATATATCATTGTAAATCACTACAAAGATGCTTTGCCAAACTGGAATAGCACCCATAAAGGTTTTATTCCCAGAATGGTAAGTACAGACGATTCTGTTATAAAAAATTACAAAGCCATTGCCGGTATACCACAAAGCAGCAAAAACAGACCTAATTTTATTGAAAACATCAAATTTATGGTCGATTTCCAATTTGGATATATGTACGGCCGTTATTTTATGTGGAATTTTGTAGGAAAGCAAAACGATGAACAGGGTAATCTCGATTTACAAAATGGAAATTGGCTGAGCGGTATAAAATTTATTGACGAATTTAGGCTGGGCATTCAATCAAATTTACCTACAGATGTAAAGGAGAACAAAGGAAGAAACACCTATTATTTCCTTCCTTTTATTTTGGGAATTATCGGATTGTTTTTCCATCTGAAAAAGAATAAAAACGATTTTTACACGATATTTCTCTTTTTCGTGTTCACAGGTTTGGCCATTGTATTTTACACCAACCCAAAACCTTTTGAACCAAGGGAACGTGATTATGCGGTAGTGGGCTCGTTTTACATTTTTGCCATTTGGGTAGGATTTGGTGTGTTGGCGCTTTATCAAAAGTTAAAACAATATGCCGATAAAAATATGGTTGCCATTGCGGTTACCGTTGTTTCTTTATTGGCCGTACCAGTGTTGATGGCATTTCAGAACTGGGACGACCATGACCGATCCAACCGATATACCTCTCGCTTAAATGCAACCGCTTATCTGGATTCTTGTGCTCCACACGCCATCTTGTTTACCATTGGCGACAACGATACTTTCCCGCTTTGGTATATGCAGGAAGTTGAAAATTACAGAACCGATATTAAGGTAATCAATACCAGTCTTTTTCAAACCGATTGGTATATTGATCAAATGAAGCGAAAAACGTATGATGCCGCGCCTATTCCATCGCAATTAACCCACGACCAGTACAAATTGGGGACCTTGGATGTTGCCTATTATTTTCCTGAAATTATTCCGCAATTAAAAGATTCGGTAGTAGATATTCAATATTTTATGAAATGGATTGAAAGTGACCAAGACATCACTTTTTATGATTTGGATGATGATGGAATTCCCGAAAAAATACTGCCAACAAATAAAATCAGAATTCCTGTTGATAAAGAAATGGTATTGAAAAATGGCATTGTCGCCCAAAAAGATTCCGCATTAATTGTGCCTTATATCGACTTTGAATTTAAAGGAGCGCTTACAAAAGCAAGGATTTTAATGATAGACATTTTGGCAAACAACAATTGGAAACAGCCCATCTATTTTACAGGTGGCGCACAGGCTGCTGAAGAATATATTTGGCTGAAAGATTATTTGCAGTTGGATGGAATGACCTACAAACTGGTGCCAATTTTAACGCCCGATGACGGAAATTTCTTTGAAATGGGCCGCATAAATACTGATGTAATGTACAAAAATGTCAAAAATTGGGATTGGAGAAACATTACAGATGACAACATTTATTTAGATCCTGAAACACGAAAAAACTCCGTGACTTACCGAAACAATATGGAGCGTTTGGCCAGAGCTTTAATGGATGAAAAGAAATTTAAAAAAGCAGAAGAAATTATTGATATTTCCCTGGAAAAAATGCCGGTAGCCAAGTTTGGGCATTACAGTATGCTTATTGGTTACGTAGATTTATATTATGGCTTGAAAAAAACAGAAAAAGCAAGAAAATTAACTGCAGAATTAAAAATAGTTTTACAGGAAAACTTGAGGTATTACAGCCAGTTTGATGAAGCTACTGTTGAAGCTGTATTTAACGAAATTGAACGAAGCTTGTTGATGTATGATCAACTGATTAAAACAGCAGTTCGTTTTGATGACGTCGCTTACGCAAATATCTTAAAAGAAGAATATGTTGGTTATTTAAAATTGTTTGATTTTTTAATCGAAGAAGAATAAAAATAAATTAGGTTTCAACTGCACCTAATTTCGGAAGGTGCAGTCGAGACGCTAAAATCAAGTACAACCAATGAAATTTTATTTTATTAAAACTCCAGTGCTGTTAAAATTTATTTTCAGAAATTGGGTTTGGCGTTTACCCTCCAAAAAAAAAGTGCTTTACCTCACTTTTGATGACGGCCCTACCCCAGAAATTACGGAATGGACTTTAAATGAACTTAAAAAATACGAAGCAAAAGCCACTTTTTTCTGTATCGGAAAAAATATAGCGGAACACCCACAAATCTTCCAAAAAATTATTGATGAAAACCACGCTGTAGGAAATCACACCAACAACCATTTAAATGGCTGGAAAACCAATACCGCAACTTACCTGCAAAACATAGAAGAAGCAGAAAAATATTTTGATGAAAATCGTAAATCTGAAATTGTAAATCTTAAATTGTTTAGGCCTCCTTATGGCCGACTTACCCTTTCCCAATCCAAAAAGATAAGGGATATGGGTTATAAAATAATAATGTGGGATGTTTTAAGTGCCGACTTTGACCCAAAAGTTTCTTCTGAAGAATGCTTAGAAAACGTCATCAGAAACATCCAAAATGGCAGTATCATTATTTTTCACGACAGCGTTAAAGCTTCAGAAAAACTAAAATTTGTGTTGCCAAAAGTGTTGGAATATTA